>LNEZ01000038.1 GCA_001464215.1 Rhizobiales bacterium Ga0077548
TCGTAGTCGTTGTAATCCTTCTGCCACTCCACGCGCGGCGCGAAGGGGTACGCCGTTTCTTCCTTGGCGTATTCCGCGAGCAGCTTGGCGGCACCCGCGAGCGCGTACTCCGCCGCCTTGCCAAGATGATCCTCACCGGCAATGCCGCGCGGCTCCGCGACAGCTGTGAAATCTTTCCGTGCCGACAATTCGAACAGCTTGAACTCGCCCGGCGGCTGCGCGCCCGAAATCTTGATAGGGCCGACCTCTGATAACTTGCCGCCTTCGATGTCCTTGAACCCGCCTTTACGTGCAATCGCAGCCTCCAGAAGAAGCTGCGGTTCGAAGCCCAGAATTGCCGCCTTATAGGTCGGAAGATTTCCTGTCTTGAAGTCGAGTACGGCGATCGTGCCGTCGTTGTTCGACTCGATGCGGTCCGCTCGTGCGGTCAGCGTGAAGCGCTCGTTGCCTTCGCCGATCTCGTAGAAACCGCTTACCTCGGAGTGGATGCGCTCGATCTTGCCCCGGCGTTTGCGCTCCTCTTCGACGAACCATTTTGCTGCGCGCTCGAAGCGCGGCCACCAGATCGCAAGTGCCGCCGGGAAGCTCTGCATCGGCGCGAAGGCTTTGCGTCCGATCGCAAGCAGACCATCAAGCGCTGAAGGACCGATCTCGCCGGGATGCTTCTCGGCAAATTCGGAGAGAATGCCGTGCAGGAGCGTGCCGCGGTCGGCAGATCCCGGTTCTTCATCGATGGCATCGAGCTTCTGGAGTCGCAGGATTTTCCGCGCATAGATCGAATAGGGATCGCGCGTGAGATCGCGCATATCGCTCATGCTGAAGCGGCGCGGGCGGGCGGCGAGCGGCGGTCTAGGCCGGGGCGGCTCTGCGGGCTTCGTGCGTTCGGCGGCTTCCATATTGCGGGCCCAGGCGAGATAGTTCTCGCCGCGCTTCGTAGCTTTAAGCCAGTCGCTATCTTCCGCGACCGCCCTGATACGCTGCACAAAACGCGAAGCAATGGTTTCAACGCCGCCTTGTTTGCGGGCGCGTACCAAGAAAAGTTCTTTCGCACTCGCGGCCTGCACGAAGTCATGCGCGGAAAGGCCGACCCGCCGCTCTGGAAGATCGAGACCGAGTTCTTTGCGCATGGGCCGGTTCAGCCATGAATCGGTATGCGCTTCCGGCGGCCAGATGCCTTCGCACAATCCGCCGAGCACGATCCGGTCCGCCGAAATCATGCGCGCTTCAAGCGGACCGAGGATACGCAGCCGCGTGTTCTCGGCACGCGACGGGCGCAGCGTGTATTCGCGGATCGTCGCTGGGAACGATTCGGCGTAGTCGCCGAGCGTCATCACGGGGGCATTGTCGCCGGTATCCCCAAGCGCTTCCATGGCGTCGAGGATTTCGGCGCTGTCGTCCTTCGCGCTCTTGTCAAGAATATCGAGAAGGATTTCACGCGTCGCCTGCGGGAACTGCGCAAAGCCGTGTTCGCCTTGCGCGAGTTTGGTGAGCGGCGAGAGCAGTTCGGAAAGACGCTGCGCGATTTTCGCCGCGCGATCCCACTCCGTCGCCTCGAAGCCGCTGCGGCGGTCGCTCCCGTGATACTTCTCCTGCCGTCGTGATGCGATCGTTGCGGGAAGCGCGCCGACACCGCCTGCCGGACGCGCGCCGCGTAGACAAGCGAGTTCGAACAGCGCCACATCGGTGCTTGCAAAAATCTCGCGCAAGTAGGGATGATTCAGGAAGGCGAGGATGGTCGAGGGCGCTGCCTTCTCTTCGGCTGTCATCGCGCTCAGCCGCGCAAGCCTTCCGGCTTCGCTGTCGGCGAGCGGCAGGCCGGCGGAATCGTCAATCTCGATGTTCCAGCGCGTGAGTTCGGCGCAGACGCGCCGCGCCAGCGCGCGGTCCGGCGTCACCAGTGCCGTGGTCTTTTCCTGATGCAGCGCTTCACGGAGCGCGATTGCAATCGCAAGCGCTTCTTCCCGTGCGTCGGCCGCCTCGATAATCGTAATGCCTTCGAGCGAACTGGCAGGCGCAACGCGGCGGCCGGATGTTTCTCCTTCCGGCTCGGGCCGGAACGCGAGCGAGAAAATTTCCTCGCGCGTCTTATGTTGCACTTCACCAAGCGGAAATACCGCTTCGCGCGCGACTCCGATCTTCTCGATCAAACGCTTCAGGCCGAATTGCGGATGGCCCGGCATTGGCTCTTCGCCTTCGCCGATCTTTGCGAAGGCTTGTTTCTCTAACCCCTGATCGAGCCCCGGCAGCACCACGGCACCATTTTCGCGACGCGCGATCACGCGCAGCAGTTCCGCGACCTTCGGCAAGGTGCCGGTCGAGCCAGCAGCGATAACGGGTCCGGTCTTTGCGTTCGCGAGCCGTTCGGCTTCGCGTGCGAGTAATTCGTCGCGCCTCGTGGCGGCATCCAGCTTGCCGCGCTCTTTCAAAAATCCCGACCAGTTCCGGTCGACAATCGAGAGAAACTGCCGCGAACGATCCCAGTACTCGTCGTAATTGCCGAAGTCGCCTTTGGCCGCGTTCTGTGCCGTGGAAAACGGCAGGCCCGCGGTGATGAAGTCGTCCATCAAATGCGCAAGCTCGTCGGCAAGCGCGATCGCGCTCGCGGGCGACGCTGGAACCAGCGGCGTTTCTTTCTTCGCAAAGCGCGAGATCAATTTTGCGAGCGCAAGCCGCCGTTCGCCGCCCGTGATCGCGGGATCGAGCGGCTCGATGCCGCCCGCCTCGAAGGCAAAAGCTTCTTCATCGACATCGCCGAGCGGAACGATACGCGGCAGCAGCAGGCCGCCGGATTTCGTTTCTTCAAGAAAGATTTCGGCGAGCGCGCGCGCCGCGCGCCGCGTGGGCAGATAAATCGTGGCGCTTGCGAGCAGTTCCGGCGTTTCGCGTGGTGCAAAGCCGGAGATTATTTTGCCATCAAGAATGCCGCGCGCGAGTTCGCGCAGAAACGGCGCAGTCGGCGGAATCGTGAAAACGCGGGGATTGGCGCTCATCGTGCGGCGAGATTACTCGCTGCTTCTGCGAATAGCATCCTCTGCTTCGGAAATCGCCTCCGGCGTTCCGACGTGCATCCAAGTACCGTCAAGCCGAAGTCCGAACAGCCTTCCGTTTGCCTCGGCCTGTTCGAAGGAGCGAAGCAGCGAGAACGCGCCGGGCGGAGCGTTTTCGAACAGTCGCGGATGAAGGATCGCGGCGCCGGCATAGACGAAGGGCGCGACCTCGCGCTCGTTTCGTTTCTGCAAGGCGCCTTCCGAGTTCATCGTGAAATCGCCGGTGCCGGAATAGCCGACCGCACCCGCAACGGGCGCGAGCAGGAGAATGGCATCCATGTGTGCTTCGTCGTAGGCCGCCGCAAGCCGCGAAAGATTGGGCGCGGCACCCTCGATCCAGATCGAATCTGAGTTCACGAGAAAAAACGGCCTCGTGCCGAGCTTCGGCAAGGCGCGCACAATGCCGCCGCCGGTGTCTAACAGCGCATCGCGCTCGTCCGAAATCTCGATCTTCGGTGTCTTGCGGTCTTTCAGATGCTCGATCAGCACGCCGCCGCAATAATGCACGTTGACGACCGCGCGTTTTGCACCCGCGTGCGTAAGCCGGTCGAGCACGCGGTCGATCAATGTCGCGCCATCGACCTTCACCATCGGTTTCGGGATGGATTTCGTGAGCGGCAACATTCGCTTGCCGAGGCCCGCGGCAAGCACCATCGCAGTCTCGATCATGCTTCCGGTTCCGGCGCGGGTGCCGCGGATTGCTCCGGCTCGCCGAATGGTAGTTCGGGTTCCTGCGGAACTGGTGTAGCCGCTTCCGGCGGCGGCGGCACATTCGCCGCGTACCAGGATTTAAGTGCCGCAAGCGACGGATGCTCGAGCGTACGCGAGAGGTAATTCCAGACCCGCGGCATATGCTGGATATATTGCGGTTTGCCGTCGCGCTTATCGAGACGCGCGAAAATGCCGAGAATTTTAGTCGCGCGTTGCGCGCCCATGATGACGTAGTGTGCCGCGAACTGTGCCGGATCGAAGTTCGGATCGGCGCGGTAGCGTCCCATCGCGTAGCGCGATAGCAACTGCACTTCCATTTTCTCGCTGACCGTCACGCGCGCGTCCATCAAGAGCGATGCGACGTCGTAAGCGGGCGGACCGATCAGCGCATCCTGAAAATCGAGGAGACCGATCTGTTGCAGGCCTTCGCGTTCGGAAAGCCAGAGCAGGTTCGGCGAATGATAGTCGCGCAACACCCAGGTCGCCGAATGGTTCAACGGATCGAGCAGCGTGTCGCGCCACGTCGCGCGGAAAATTTCACGTGAGGTTGCGTCGAGCGGCGCCGACTTTCGGTGCGGCAGATACCAGTCGATCAGCAACTCGGCTTCGATCAGGAAGGCGTCGAGATCGTAGCGCGGGATCGGATATTCGACGCGGGGCGCGACCGGAAGCGCAGGCGGCAGCGGTTGCGTGTGAAGTGCGATCAGCACGTCGATCGCTGCGATATAGCGCTCATCGATCGGCTGCTGCGGATCGCCTGATGTGAGGCCCGTGGTGCCGAGGTCTTCAATTAGAAGCAGCCCGCTGTTGAGGTCGGCGGAATAAATTTCCGGCGCCGAAAAACCGCGCGCACGAAGTCCGCGCGAGAGTGCGACGAACGGCTCCATGGTCTGCGCAAGTTTCGCGATCTCGCCATAGGTGCGGTTCTGCCGGATCGGCGGGCCGTCACGGCTAGCGGGCGCTTTCATCAGGATGGCGCTGCCGTCCTCAATCGAAAGCCGCTCATAGCTGCGCGTCGAAGCATCGCCCTGAATATGCGCGCGCTTTGCGTGACCATAGCCTGCGGCTTCGAGCAGCGCGTGTTCCGCGCGCAGTTGCATGAGCCGCCCGGCCCAGCCGCCGATGCCTGCCATCTGGATGCGGCGGTGCCCCGGCCCGAGATCGGGCGCAAGTTCAATATGGATTTCCAGGCGCTCGGTTTGCAGTAGCGGCCCGGCTTTTTCCGGCCACTCGACCAGCACGGCCGCGCCCGAAGAAGCCTCTTCCCAGCCGAGCTCGGAAAGTTCGGCGAGCGTATTAACGCGAAAAAGATCGGCATGAACGACCGGGAAGCGCGGCAATTCATAGACCTGCATCATCGTAAAAGTCGGGCTCGGTACTTCGAGACAGTCGTCGCCGGCGAGCGTCCGGATCACCGCGCGCGCAAGCGCGGTCTTGCCCGAGCCGAGATCGCCGCCGATTGCAATCACGTCGCCGGGCGCAATCGCGAATGCGAGATCGCGCGCAAGCTCTTGCGTCGCTACTTCGCTGGGTAACACGATCTCCCAGGTTTTATGCGGCACATTCATGCTGTTGGCGTCGGGCCGTTCTTCGCTTCAGGCGGTGTCAGCGGGAATACGCAGGTGATAACAGTACCCCGGTTTGGCTCGGAGTCGATCATCACGTCGCCGCCCTGAAGCTTCATGGCCGATCGTACCAGCGAAAGACCGAGTCCGGCGCCCCGATGGGTGGAATCGATGGGCAGGGTTTCCAGATTCTGAAAGAGCCGCTCCTGTACGTCTCTGGGGATGCCTGGGCCGCGGTCAGAGACATGAAACAGGATCGCTTCGGGCCTGCGCTCGACCGCAAGACCGATACTCTGTCCGCGCGGCGAATGGGTCGCGGCATTGGCGACGAGGTTTTGCAGAACCTGCCGCGCGCGCGGCTCATCGGCTGCAAAACTGCCGATGCCGGCCGAAACATCGACCACGAGCGAGAGCTGTTTTTCGGCAAGCAGCGCTTTGGTGTTCGCGGCGACCGCGTCCAGCAGCTTGCGGATTTCGACCTGCGCGCTCGGCACGTTCTTGCCACCCGCATCGAGAATGGCGAGCTGTAACCCGTCGATGATGGCCAAGAGTTCGGCGCTCGACGCCGAAACATGGCCGAGATATTCGCGCTGTTTCTCGGTGAGCGATCCTGCTTCCGAAGTTCCGAGAAACTGCGTGTAGCCGGAGATGTTGTTCAAGGGCGAGCGCAGGTCGTGCGAAATGTAGCGGATCACCGTATCGCGGATTGCGTCGGCCGCGATCAGCGCAGCATTGCGCTCGCGGAGAATTCTCTCCGCGCGCACGGTATCGCTGATGTCGCGGAAAGTAACGAGGCAGTCGCCATCAGGCAGCGGCACCACGGCGCAATCCAGGCTGTGCGTGGCGGACAGCTCGATCCGCTTCGAGAACGGGCGGCGTTCGGCCGAGGTCGTGACCGCGCGCTCGATCTCGGTCCATACCTCGTTGCTCGCGGGCTCGATCGCGCGGCACATACGCCGGATCGCATCGACCGGCGGCCGTTCGGAAAGATCGACATCGGAAAATTTCCAGAGCTTCTGGAACGAGCGGTTATGCAGATGCAGCCGGCCGTCGACCCCGAACAAGGCGACCGCCTCCGCGAGCGCATCCAGCGTTTCCCCTTGGGTGTTTTCAAGAGCGGAATAGCGGCTTGCGAGCGCATAGCCTTCGGACACGTCGTCGAAGAGATACGTCACGCCGCCTTGCGTATTGGGGCTGATCGAGACGCGAAGCGAGCGCCCATCGGCGAGATGCCAGATCGTATGCCTGGGATCGACCGAAGCATAGGCTTCGTGCAGTTGCGCTTTGAAGGTACGGAAGTCAGAGGTTTCCGGAACGCAATGTTGCGCGCGCAATCTGTCGAGCACCATCGAGTCGTCCGGCTGGCCGTCGAGAAAAGCGGCGTCCAGCCGGAAGAGCGCGACATAGGCCGCGTTATAAAAGATCAAATGGCGGTCGGAGCCGAAAATCGCGACCGCAGTCGACATCTGGTCGAGCGTGCGCCGGTGCGCTTCGTTGTTGCGCGCGATTTCGCTGCGCGCGATTTCGGCTTCGGTGACATCGAGCGCAATACCCGCGGCACCCCGTTTCGATCCTGCCTCGAACACTTCGACCGTGCGGCGTTTTCCCGCCATGATCGCCGCCACGCGGCGATGGAACGTCGAGTTTTCCGCGCGGGCTTGCACAGCCTCCGCGCGGATCGGCTGGTCCAATAATTGGAGATTGCGCGCAGTCGCTTCGTCCGGATCGGAAACTTCGACCGCCGCGGCGTAAGCGCGATTTGCAAACGTGAGTTTGCCTTCCGCATCCCTGATCCAGATCGGTGCCGGCATCAATTCAAGAAGGTTTCGGACTAACTCGATCTCGTCTTCGAGTTGCTTGTGTTTTGCAGAGACGGCGGCGTGATCGCGCTTGGCGCCGGTCACGTCGCGCAGGCGCAAAACCGCAACACCGCCGACCGGACGTCCTTCGGCTTCGATATGTTTGCCGCGTGGCGTCAGAATAGAGAATCCGAACGCCTTGCCGCGCTTGCGCAACGCCTCGACCGCGGCATCCATGGCGGCTGCGGGCTCGGCCCCTAACCATGAGCCGAAGGCGAGAATCCGGCGCGAGGCCTCGAGCCCGCTGATGGTCATGACATCGCCGAGCACCGCGGGCTCGGCATTGAGGCTGCGCCAGATCACGACCACCTGCGGCTCGGAAAGCAGCAGCGCGGTCATGCGGTCGGCTTCAGCGCGGAGCCGTGCGATTTCGCGCCGCGCCTCGGCGCGCTCGTAGGAAGCATTCGTCCGCGAACGCAAAAGTGCAATCGCAGTTACGACCGCGAACAGAAGAATGCCGAGCGTCAGCGCAAGCGAGGTGACTTCCTGCCGGTTCAGCGCTTGGCCGAATTCGGCGAGCCGCTCGAACAACGTCGGTTCTGCAAACGCGGGCACGGGGACAAGCGCGAGCATAAGCGCGAGACCGGGTATGGCCGCGCATCGTTCACGCCGGTTCGCCCCGATGAGCGAAGTGCCGGTTACCGCCGTTTCCGGCATTGCTTTGAATCATGCCCTCTTTCGCGGCCGCCGCGGCCGCGAATCAAGCCACTCTACCCCCCGGAGGAGTCGGGGCAGAAGGGGTTTGCGTCAGAGGCCTTCGAACAGGGCGGTCGAGAGATAGCGCTCGGCGAAGCTCGGCACGATCACGACGATATTCTTGCCCGCATAGTCGGGCCGCGCGCCGATTTCGAGTGCGGCGGCGACCGCGGCACCCGAGGAAATACCGCCGGGAATGCCGTCCAACTTTGCGAGGGCGCGGGCGGTTTCGAACGCGGTCTGGTTGCCGACGGTCACGACCTCGTCGATCACGCTCTTGTCGAGCACTTCGGGAACGAAACCCGCGCCGATGCCCTGGATCTTGTGCGGGCCGGGCTGGCCGCCGGAGAGTACCGGACTGTCTTCCGGTTCCACCGCGAAAACCTTGAGCGATTTTCTACGCGGTTTCAGTACTTGGCCGACGCCGGTGATTGTGCCGCCGGTGCCGACGCCTGCAACAAAGGCGTCGATCTCGCCGCCGGTATCGTTCCAGATTTCTTCCGCGGTGGTTTCGCGGTGAACTTTCGGGTTCGCGAGATTACGGAATTGCTGCGGCATCACGGCATTTTTCAACTGCGCGATGATTTCCTCGGCTTTGCCGACCGCGCCGCGCATACCTTGGGCCGCTTCGGTGAGTACGAGTTCCGCGCCGAGGAGTGCCAGCATCTTGCGGCGTTCCAGCGACATCGATTCCGGCATGACCAGTATCAGGCGGTAACCGCGCGCGGCGGCAACGAATGCGAGCGCAATGCCCGTGTTGCCGGACGTGGGCTCGACCAGCACGGTGTCCGGTTTCAGCACGCCGGCCTGCTCCATGGCGTCGATCATCGACACGCCGATGCGGTCCTTGACCGACGCGATCGGATTGAAGAATTCGAGCTTGGCGAGAATGTTCGCCTTGATACCGCGCGACTCCGGCAGCCGCTTCAGTTTCACGAGCGGCGTGTCGCCGATGGTTTCCGTGATCGAGTTGAAGATTTTTCCGCGGCCCGGCTTCGCCATGCTTCGCTCCAAGCGCAGCGCTTAAAGTGCAACGCTGCTTGCAGTAATTAAGTCAGGGCGCGCGGCGTAGCATATTCACGTTTTGAAGTCGATGAAGCGAAATAATAACGGAAACTATATGTTAAAATCGGCGGTAGCCTTGCTTTCGCTTACCCCTTCGCGCTCTGCCTCGCGGCAGAGGGCGTCGATGGTGATTTCCGAAAGTGCGGCCTCGAACGCGCGTTCAGCTTTGGCGAGCGCGGGCGCGATCACGTTTGCGACTACCGTTGGCTTCTTGCCTTTGCCTTCGTCGTCCGAGCTTTCGGCGACCTGCGAGATTTCCGCGACCGAGATGCGGCGGCGTTCGCGCGCAAGCTCATAGCCGCCGCGCGGTCCGCGCACGCCTTTTAAAATTCCTGCGTGAACGAGCGCCTGCAACACCGGTTCCAGATGCCGCGGCGGCAGGTTGTGCCGCTCGGCCAGCGCTTTTGCGGCGACCGGTGCGCCACGCGAATGAATCGCGACATCGACGACCGCCGCGACGGCAAGCAAACTTTTTTCGGATAGACGAGCCATACTCAAGCACTCTTTCGGGATGACTGAACGCCGGTGGAGCCGAAGCCGCCGCTGCCGCGCGCAGTTTCGTCCAGTGATTGCACTTCCTGTAATTTCATTTGTTCGACGCGAGCGAACACGATCTGTGCGATCCGCATACCGCGCGAAATTTCGAACGCCTCGCTGCTGGTGTTAGCGAGAATGACTTTCACTTCGCCGCGATAATCGGAATCGATAGTGCCGGGCGCGTTCAGAACCGTGACACCGTTTTTTAAAGCTAACCCCGAGCGAGGTCGCACCTGTCCTTCGAAGCCTTGCGGAATCGCAAAGACAAGACCCGTCGGCACGGCCGCGCGGCTGCCTGGAAGAAGTTTCAAAGGCTCGTTCAAAGGAACGGCGGCGACGAGATCCATGCCGGCCGCGCCTGAAGTTGCATATTCCGGCGCGGGCAGGTCCTTGCCGTGCTCGAGGCGCGTGAATTGGATTGCGCTCATCGCGCGCCTCCAAGCGTCGCCGCGATTTTTCTGACGAGCCCGGCTGCGACCGCATCTTTCGTCTGCATCGGCCAGGAATCGACGCCGTTTGCCGTCACGATATGCACTTTGTTCGAGGTGCCGCCGAAGGTCGCGGTACCCGTGGAAACGTCGTTTGCGACGATCCAGTCGCAGCCTTTTTTCATGAGCTTCGCGCGCGCGTTGTCGATCAGGTTTTCCGTCTCGGCGGCAAAGCCGATTACTAACCGCGGCCGCAAATTCGAGTGACGCGAGATGGCGGCCAAAATGTCGGGGTTCTCGGCAAAAGAAAGCGAAGGCAGTTTCCCATCCTGCTTCTTCATTTTCTGCGCGGCTTCCTTGGTGACGCGCCAGTCGGCGACTGCTGCCGCAAAAATCGCAGCATCCGCCGGCAGCGCACCTTCGGACGCGTTCAGCATCTGTTCGGCGGTTTCGACATGAATCGTCTTCACGCCGGAAGGATCGGGCAGCGCCACCGGGCCGGAGACGAGCACGACTTCCGCGCCAGCCTGCGCTGCCATACGCGCAAGCGCGTGGCCTTGCTTGCCGGAGGAGTGGTTCGAGATGTAGCGCACCGGGTCGATCGGCTCGCGCGTGGGACCCGAGGTCACGAGAATCTTTTTTCCGAGAAGCGCATCGCGGGCAGGAAGCTCGAAAAGATTTTTCTCGACTGCAGCAACGATGGCGAGCGGCTCGCTCATGCGTCCGAGACCGCGCTCGCCGCTTTCCGCCATTTCGCCCGCTTCCGGGCCGATGAAGGCTACGCCGTCGGCTTGCAGGCGCTCGAAATTTCTCCGTGTCGCCGCGTTCATCCACATCGCCGGGTTCATCGCGGGCGCAAGCAAAATGCGCCGCTCGGTGGCGAGCAAGACGGTCGATGCAAGATCGTCGGCGCGGCCGTGCACCATCTTCGCCATCAGATCGGCGGTGGCGGGCGCGACCACGATGAGATCGGGTTCGCGCGCAAGCCGGATGTGGCCGATGTCGAATTCGGCGGAGAGATCGAAGAGTTCCGTGAAGGGCCGCTCGCCCGCGACTGCGCCGACCGCCAAGGGGGTGACGAATTCCTGTGCCGCGCGCGTCATGATCACGCGCACGCTCACACCGCGCTCGCGCAGGCGCCGGATCAGGTCGAGGCTTTTATAGGCCGCGATCCCGCCGGCGATGACGAGCAGAATTTTTTTGCCTTGCAGTGGCATGGCTTACGCAAAACTCCGGTCCGGTCCCGGAAACCGGCCCTATTATCAGAAACTATCTGTATAATTGCATGAAGCAGCGAGGCTGCCAAATGCCAGCTGGAACAGTGTTAATAAGAGAGTGGGTTAGCGAAACAGCCAGACCGCAAAGAGTCCGGCGATGGCCCAGAGCGCTAGCGTGGTCCAGCGCCAGTGTTTGGCCTCGGCGCGGCCGATGGCTTCGACGGTTTCAGGCGCGAGTACCAAGCCTTCACGGGTCTGCTCATCAAAGCGCTCGAACGCGGCGGAGGCGCGGGTCATCAGTTGCGGGGCTTCACCAACGATGCGCGCGATGCCGCCAAGCTCGCTTGCCGCGTTTTCGATGCGTCCGATGGGTCCGAGACGGCGCTCGATCCATTCGCGCACCACGGGTTCTGCCGTGGTCCACATATCGAGTTGCGGGTCGAGCGTGCGGGCAACACCTTCGACCACGACCATGGTTTTCTGAAGCAGCAGAAGTTCGGGCCTGGTTCGCATATCGAACAGCGACGTGACTTCGAACAAGAGCGTCAGCAGCTTCGCCATCGAGATTTCATGCGCGGGCCGGTCGTGGATCGGCTCACCGATCGCGCGGATCGCCTGCGCGAAGTCGTCGATCGAATGATGCGCTGGCACATAGCCAGCTTCGAAATGAATCTCTGCGGTGCGGTACCAGTTCTTGGTGATGAAGCCGTAGAGAATTTCTGCGAGGAAAAGCTGCTCCTTCGGCCCTAGCCGCCCCATGATGCCGCAATCGACCGCGACCAGATTGCCGTCCGCATCGACGAAGAGATTTCCCGGATGCAGGTCGGCATGGAAAAATCCGTCGCGGATCGCCTGGCGCAGGAAACTCTGGATGATGACTTTGGAGAGTCGCACGAAGTCGTGCCCGGCAGCGCGCAGCCGCTCGCGGTCGTTCAACGGAATGCCGTCGATCCACTGCGTGGTCAGCACCGTGCGCGCGGTCTGCTCCCATACAACCGTGGGCACGCGGAAATCGGGGTCTTCTTTGGTGTTTTCGGCTAACTCCGAAAGTGCTGCCGCTTCCAGCCGCAGATCCAATTCCATCGTCATGGAGCGCGCGAGCGTCTCGACGGTCGCGACCATACGCAGCCGCCGTGCTTCCGGGTCGCGTGTTTCGGCCCTGCGTGCCGCGAAAAAGAAGGTTTCAAGGTCGCGCCGGAAACGCGCTTCGATACCGGGCCGCAGCACTTTGACCGCGACCGGAATCTTCTCGCCATCTTTCAAGAGTTCGGCTTTGTGAACTTGCGCGATCGAGGCTGCCGCCACCGGCGCGCCGAAGCTCACGAACAATTCCGATACCGGCTTGCCGAGCGCGTCCGCGACAATCTTTTCCGCAACCTTCTGGTCGAAGGCCGGCATCTTGTCCTGCAGGGTCTCGAGGTCGCGCGAAATTTGCGCGCCCACGACATCGGGCCGGGTCGCAAGAAACTGGCCGAGCTTGACGTAAGACGGCCCAAGTTTGGTGAGCGCGGTCGCAAGCCGCACCGCGTTCGAACCCGCGTTACGCCGCTCCAAGAGCCGTGCGATCCGCACCAACGGTGCTGCGCCCGGCGGCAGCATGACCGGATCGATCAGTGCAAGCACGCCTTCGCGCGCGAATACAAAGCCCGCGCGTGCAAGACGGAAAAGATGAACCGCTGAGGAAAGCAACTTCAGAGTTTCCAGCCGGAGTGGAGTGCCACGATACCGCCGCTCATCGCGGTCGCCTGTACGCGCGAGAAGCCGGCATCGCGAACGAGCGCTGCGAAGGCGTCGCGATCCGGAAACTTGCGGATAGACTCCACGAGATACTGGTAGGCCTCGCGGTCGCCGGTGACTAAGCGGCCGATTTCCGGAATCGCGCGGAACGAATAGGCCTCATAGACCGCGTCCAGTCCCGGCAGATCGACGTTGGAAAATTCGAGGCAGAAAAACTGCCCGCCGGTTTTCATGACGCGGAACATTTCTTTGAGCGCGACCGGGATGCGCGGCACGTTGCGGATTCCGAACGCGATGGTCACCGCGTCGAAGTGTTTGTCCGGGAAGGGGAGCGCTTCCGCGTTGGCTTCAGTAAAGCGTACGGCATGGCTGATACCGCGCGCTTCCGCGCGCTCGCGGCCGACGTTCAGCATCTCGCCGTTGATGTCGGCGACCGTGACCGCGACCCCGCTGCCGCCAGCTTCCACAATACGAAAAGCAATATCGCCGGTGCCGCCCGCGACATCGAGCACGAAGAATTTTTGCGAGGACAACGGCGGCCTCAACTTCGAGACCAGCGCGTCTTTCCACGCGCGGTGCATACCCGCCGACATCAGGTCGTTCATGAGGTCATAGCGGCCCGCGACCGAATGAAAGACCTCGTCGACCATGCGCTGCTTTTCGGTAAGCGGCACGTCGCGGAAGCCGAAATGGGTCGAATTCTCGTTCGTATTCATGGTGTTTCCGGAATGTGCGGGACCATAGCGCGGGGCTTCCCCTTTCGCTATCACCTGAAGAACTCTCGCAAAAACAGCGTTACCGGATGCCCGAATTACCTGAAGTCGAAACCGTGCGCCGGGGCCTCGCACCCGTGATGGAAGG
>LNEZ01000039.1 GCA_001464215.1 Rhizobiales bacterium Ga0077548
CAAAGTTGAGAAATAATCGAAACATATACTCTGCTTCGAGCTTAAGATCCTCATCACCGACGGAGACTTGTTCACTGTCGGACTCTCTGTACGACGCGTGAAAGGTGCCTTTCTTCGGCGTCATGGAGTAACGCTCGACTACGGTATTAAATGCCTTCCCCAGTCGTATTCCAGTCTCTGGAATGGCATCGAACTTAGCTCTTTTCATTACATTATTCCTTTGAAGACCGTTACAGCAGCAGGAAAGATACTGATCCTATTCTTCGTTCGGTAGCTCATGCGCATTCCGTAACTTCTTTGGATGGAAGTAAAACTGACTAGCTCTTTCTCTTGGGATCCGATCAGAAAAGCCAATACTTGGGGCTGAGAATATCTCTTAGCATTTAGCCGCAATCATTGATTTCGGTATCACTTAGTGATACTATAATACAATGGCTATAAAGGTAGCTCCGATTCATCCCGGCGAAGTGCTTCGAGAAGAGTTTTTAAAACCACTCGACCTTTCACCCTATGCAGTGGCAAAGGCGCTGAATCTGCCTCGGACAAGAATCGAACGGATCGCTGGAGAGAAATTTGGTGTCACCGCCGATACAGCGCTTCATCTAGCACGCTATTTTGGCACCACAGCTCACTTTTGGATGAACCTCCAGAGCGATTATGACCTACAGATCGCCAAGGAAGAGATTGGCAAGAAGCTGCAGAGAATTCGGCGGTTCAAAAGAGCTACGTAGCAACCTGGTGTTTGACTTGCGAAAAATTCTCTAGGTTCACAGATGTTCGCCTAAGTCTTCCAATTCGAAATCGCAGATTGAATTGTATGCGAGTTCGAGAGGTTTCCGACAATTTCGCAGCAGTAACTGTTCGTAATTGAACGCCATCGTCCGCTGACGACATTCCTTAGACGCGGCATTACTTTTATAGAATCGCGGATGAGTTCATCTCGCGACCAACGCCGTGGCACGGCTTCCAAGCTAAATGCTGATCGTATCAGCGCAACCACTCCGTTGCGGCTGGCTGTTGCTGCCGTATTGGCATTTCCTGATGGTTCGATGACTGAGTCCGGTCTGCGCCGTGAGAACACTCGCGGCCGCCTGGCAGTCGAGCGAATTGCCGGAAAACTCTACACAACACTTAGGGACATAGAGAGGATGAGAGCGTTATGCCGAGAAGAGCAAAAGGTCCAAGGCTCTGGCTACGAAAGTCACGAAAAAGCAACGATGGATTTGAGCGAAAAGCTCAGTGGTTCATTCTCGATGGCACCGGCCATATCGCCACAGGATGCGCTGCGGACGAAACTGAAGCTGCTGCGAGGAAGCTCGCCGAATACATCGGCCAAAAGTACGAGCCGTCGCGCAAAGAACGAGACATCGAAGACATCCTGATTGGTGACGTGTTGGCCGTATATCTCGACGACCGCGTGCCCAATCAGGCACGGCCAGACAATGCGCGTGATCGCATTGATCGCCTGAACGACTTTTGGGGTAACAAGTCACTATCCGAAGTAAACGGAAAGACCTGCCGGGAGTATGCGAAGTGGTCAGGTTCGCCCGGAGGAAGCCGGCGTGATCTCGAAGACCTACGTGCAGCGATCAACCACCACAGCAAAGAAGGTCTGCATCGAGGCATCGTCCGCGTCACACTGCCCGCCAAGGGCCTTCCCCGTGACCGTTGGCTTACTCGTGACGAAGCGGCCGCTCTCATCTGGGCGTGCTGGCGAGCTCGCGAGATGCAGCCAGAGCATCACGGCTTCTATAAAGGCCAGAATTGCGAGACAAAGAAAAAGACCTCCCAACATATCGCGCGGTTCATTCTTATCGCGCTCTACACAGGCACACGCGCGGCTGCCGTAGCAGCATCTTCGCCATATAAAATTCCTGGTCGGTCCTATGTCGACCTTGAACGCGGTACGTTCTACCGCCTGCCCCAAGGCTCTCGCGCTACAAAAAAGCGCCAGCCGCCTGTGCCCATCCCGCCCCGTCTGCTCGCACATATGCGGCGCTGGGTGGAAAAAGGCATCGCGCAACAGCATTTTGTCGAGTGGAACGGGCAGCCAGTTTTATCTGTGAAGACCGGCTTTCAGCGTGCAGTTCGCCGCGCTGGCTTAGAAGAGCCCGTAACGCCTCATACTCTGCGCCACACAGCTGCGACGTGGCTGATGCACAAAGGCGTTCCTCTTTGGGAGGCCAGCCGCTTCTTAGGCATGACGCAAGAGACGCTGGAAAATGTGTACGGCCATCATCATACCGACCACCTTCGTGAAGCAGCGGCCGCGATCGGCTTTCAGCATCGCGAATCATTGGCCGAAACATTGGCCGCAACGCGGCTAAAGAAATCGGCCAATGCATCTTCACAAGAAGTAACGGAAAATGTTGAGAAAAATGGTGGGCCTGCCTGGACTCGAACCAGGAACCAGACCGTTATGAGCGGTCGGCTCTAACCATTGAGCTACAGGCCCGGAAGGTGGCGGCAAACTATCAAGCCGCCCCCCACCGCACAACGGTCATGGACAGGCCGTAATTGGGCCGCGAAACTTTGGCGATCTTCCGCGATACCCCGGAGAACTTCCATGATGCGCATCCAGATCGCAGCCGTAGCCCTTGCCTTCGGCCTTTTCGCCCAGAACGCTTTCGCGCAGACATTACCCGCGCAGCCGCGCATTCCGACCTTGACGCTCACCGGCGAAGGATCGGCGGAGGCCACGCCCGAACTCGTGACCGTGCAGATCGGCGTCGCCGTGACGGCGAAAGTTGCGAAAGACGCGCTTGCCGAAAACTCGAAGCTGCTGACGGCAGCCCTGAACGCCGCGAAGGAAAACGGCATCGAGCCGCGCGATTTGCAGACTTCCGGCCTGTCGCTGCGCCCGGACATCGTGCGCGCGGAAAAATGGCCGCACCGCGAGGTCATCGGCTATCAGGTAAACAACATCGTCACGATGCGGGTGCGCGACATCAGCAAGCTCGGCGGCCTCCTCGACCGCTTGGTCGTGCTCGGCATCAACGATATTCGTGGCATTAACTTCTCAGTCGCCAATCCCGCACCCTTGATCGAGCAGGCGCGTGCCGAAGCGATCAAGGACGTGATGCGCAAAGCGGAGAAATATGCGGAGGCCGCCAACCTTCGCATCGTGCGCGTACTGGAATTGAACGAGAGCGGCGTGCAGACGCCGTCTCCCCGGCCGATCATCCTGAGCCGCGCCGCCAGCGCGCCGCGCCCTGACGTTCCGGTCGAAGCGGGCGAGTTGACCTATCGCGCGCAGGTCAATGCGGTATTCGAGATCGCGCCGAAGTAGTCAGTTCTTCGAGCGGTTCTGCTCGTCGACGAGGACAACCCGCGGCTGGAAACGTGCGGCCTCTGCTTCGTCCATCTGCGCATAGGCCGCAATGATAATGTGGTCGCCCTTCTGTACGAGGCGGGCCGCGGCGCCGTTCAGCGTGATCGCGCCGGATTGCGACGGCTCCTCGATGACGTAGGTTGCAAACCGCGCGCCCGAGGAGACGTTATAGACCTCCACGCGCTCGTTCTTCATAAAGCCGGCGGCGTCCATCAGCGCGCGGTCGATGCCGATCGAGCCCTCGTAATTGAGGTCGGCGCCCGTGACCACGGCGCGATGGATTTTGCCTTTCATAAGCGTGAGCAGCATGGCGCTCTCCCGAAAAGAAGGCCGCGCCTATAGCAGTTTCCAGCCGCCGCGCCAGTCAATTTTCACCTGTGCAACCTAGCGCTTGCGGAGCGGTTATCCCCTCCCCATGTGAACGCCGGGAAGGAGTGGCGAATGGCCGGAGTTTTCGACCGCGCGGAAGGCATCTCACGCAAGGAGCGGCTGGCGAAGCTGGATGCGCTGGCTACGCTTATGGATTCCGCAATCGTCATTCCGGGAACCAACATTCGCTTCGGCGCCGACGCGCTGATCGGCCTTATTCCCGGCATCGGCGACGCCGTAACCGCTGGTGTCTCCTGTCTCATCATTCTGGAAGCACGCCGCATGGGCGCTCCCCATCATGTCGTTGCGCGCATGATAGGCAACGTCGCGCTCGACGGTCTGGTTGGCGTGATCCCCGTGGTCGGAGATATTTTCGACGTCGCCTTCCGCGCAAATCTCCGCAATATGCGGTTATTGCGGAAGCACTTCGAGCGGGTCGAACGGAATTAGGCTTCGCGTAGCGCGAGAGTAGCCGGACCCGGCGACGATTCCCGCTATCGCTTCGTACCCGCGAGTAGCACCGCGAAGCCGACCAGCGTCGCCGCCGACATCGCAAGGAACGGCAGGGTATAGCCGCCGCTCCAGTCGTAAAAAACGCCCATGATCGCCGGACCGCCGGCAACGCCGACCATCGCGACGAACTGGCTCATAGAATAGATGCGGCCGTATTCGAGCGTGCCGAAGCGGTCGGCGAGCAGGATCGGATGCATCATCAGCGAATTGCCGATGGTCACGCCAAACATCACGACGGCGAGCAGAATGAAGGGCCTGCCTTCGGCGAACGCGAGCAGGATCAGCGATGCCCCCTGCACTGCCATCAGTGCCAGCGCAAAGGTGCGCGGCGAAATCTTGAGCAACAGCCACCCTCCGGAAAGCCGGCCGGTAATGCTGGCCGCCGCGAGAAAGGCGAGCGACAACGCCGCCGTGCGCGAGCCATCGCGCAGGTTGGCGAGCCGGAACAGATGCGCGATCGCGCCGACTTGCGCGCCAAGCAGAAAGAGATACGCGACCGAGACCGCATAGAAGAAAGGACTGCGCTTCGCTTCGGCATAGGTAACCAGCGGCGCCGCGGCCGTGTTCTCTTTTGTCGCGGCACTTACGGCTCCTCCGTCGGGTTCGAGACCGTATTGCGCGGGACTGCCGCGCAAAACGAGAAGCGCGATTGGCGCAATCCCGAAGAAGAAGAGTGCCGCTGTCCACGGCCCCGTGCTCGCGAGCCCGCCCCGCTCGATCGAAAGTGCCACGAAGGGCGCGATGAAGATTCCGCCGAGCGAAAGGCCGGTGAATGCCATCGACATCGCAAACGCACGCTTCACATTGAACCAGCGTGTGACGACGGTGGTCAGCGCAACAAGGCCGGTTCCGCCATAGGCGGCACCGAACGCGATATGGAAGGCGAAAAGCTGCCACGTGGAATGAAGATGGCCGATGGACAACAAGCAGATCGCGCCGAGCGCGGCGCTCGCGACGATCACTACGCGCGGATCGAATTTGTCGACCAGCCGCCCCACGACGACACCGGTAAACCCGCCGGCGACGAAAAAGGTCGCGGTCGCCGCACTCGTCAATGACACCGGAAATCCGCGCTCCACGACAAACGCATCGAGCAGAACGGAAAGATTATAAAACGCGAGCCCCGACGTGATCGTCGTAATCAGACAGATCGCGGCAACAATGTACCAGCCGTAAAAGATGCGCGTGGCGCCGGGCATATGCGGGAGAACCAGAGGAAGGCGCAGGACCTATGCGGGCTTGGCCTTGCGGATGCAACGGGAAACCCGGCGCAGCAGCCATGCAGGCGAAAGCGCCCCGCCCGCAAGGCGGGACGGCTCACTTCTTTTCGAGGAGCAGATACTTACCCTGCTTTTCGATGAGCACCTTCGCCTGCTCCGCCATCTTGGCGAGCAGCCAGGGCAAAGCGACGTCGATCACGACTTCGCTCTCCCGAACGTCGATGGTGCCGGCCGCATTCTGCTTGAGCACGGAAATGTCGAAGGCGACCTGATCGCCGGTCCAGGTCTCGTTCGCGAAATTCATCATGCCGCCGCCTTTCTCGCGCGCGGAGGCAAAGCCCTTCTTGATGCGACGGGCGGCCTCTTCCTTGCCGAGCTTGTGCGGGATCGAAACCGTGACTTTTTCTGCCATCGCTTACCTCTGCGTCAGGCGATCTACATAAGGCGCCCTGCCGCTTTGGCAACGCTTGGACCGAAAATTCTTCAGGGATAGAAGTCCGGCGGAACCTGATTGGGATTGTAGGTAGCTGGCGCCGCCGATTCTACCATTCGATAAAGCGGATACACGAAGGCAAACCCGGCGGCAGTGATGAAAAGCGCCTGAAGTTCGCGAAAGTAAATCGTGAGCCCGAGCGGCAACAGGACGAAGAGCAGAAACGCGATCACCAAGGCGACCGTCATCACGATATGCCGGCCCTTACCGATGCCTGTTTCGAACTTGATCTTGTCGCGCTCGCTGTCCGGAATGACGCGATGAAAGTCGGCCAGAAAGCGGCCGTACTCGACATTGCGCTCGGCGTCGCTATGCCCCCATTTCGAGGCACTCAAGATTGAAAGCACGCTACCGTCCCGAAACGTGATCGTGCAGGTGCCCATAGGGCCGTTCTTCGGGACATACGCGACGAACAGAGTGACAGCGGAAATCTCGTTCCAGTCCCGCGTGTGCGAAGTACCGTCGATAAACCAGCCGACGCCCTTCGGCGAAAGATAAATCCCCTCGTTCGTGTTGCGCAAATAGAAACGCGGCGCGCCTTTGCGAACGAAGAGTTTGTATTCCGCGGCTGGGATTTCGTCGGTAGCGCTCATCCGCGCATTATGCAGCGGCGGGGGCCTGAGTAGAAGTGCCCTGCTTCTTCGAACGCGAAGCGAGCAACAGCCAGGAAACGATCGCGACGTTGAGCAGGTTCCAGACCAGTCCGTTCGCGAAGGCCGCATGGTAGGAGCCGGTGTAGTCGAAGATCGCCCCGGAAACCCAGCCGCCGAACGCCATCCCGAGAATAGAAGCGAAGATCACAACGCCCACGCGAACGCCCGCTTCCTGCGGCGGGAAATATTCGCGCACAATCACGGCGTACATCGGTACGATACCGCCCTGAAACAGGCCGAACAGAATTGAGATCGCATAAAGCGAAGTAAGCCCGTCGAAGAAGAGATAGAGAAACAGTGCAACGCCCTGCAGAAATGCGCCAACGAGAAGCGTGCCGACGCCGCCGATCTTGTCTGCGACAAAGCCCGAGGCGACACGGCTAATGATACCGAAGGCGAGCATCAGCGAGAGCATCTCCGCGCCGCGCGCGGCGCCGTAACCGAGATCGCCGCAGTAAGCGACGATATGCACCTGCGGCATCGCCATCGCCACGCAACAGCAGATCGCGGCGACGCTCAGAATAATCATCAGCGCGTTCGAAGAAACCCCTAGTGCGTTGCGTGCGCCTGCGGCCGCGGCATTGGCGGCGACGACTTCCGACAATGCGATACGGCGCCGAAACACCAAGATAAGCGGAAGGATTGCGAACAGCACGAACACGCCGATCCAGAGCTGCGTCGGACGCCAGCCCCAAGTCGCGGTCGAGTACTGCACGATCGGCGGCCAGATCGCGCCGGCCACATAGTTTCCCGACGCCGCTACCGCGACCGCGATACCGCGCCTCTTCGTGAACCAATGCGAAAGATCAGCCATCATCGGCGCGAACGTCACCGATGCGCCGATCCCTATTAATATGTGCGTCAGCGCGAACAGAAACAGCGTCGGCGAAATCCCGGAAAGCAAATAGCCGGCGGAGAGCGAGACCGTGCCGATCAGCATCGGAAGCACGATGCCGTAACGGTCGGCAAGTTTCCCCATCGTGATGCCGCCGACGCCAAAGCCGAGCATGGTCAGCGTGTAAGGCAGCGTCGCGTCGGCGCGCAGCACGCCGAAATCCTTCTGCACCGCTGGCAGGATCACGACCACCGACCACATACCGACCGAGCCGATCGCGCCCGCCAAGAGCGCCGTCCAAAGGCGCGCCCAGGCATAAGGCGACTCGGCGACACCGGTCGCAGCGGAATTAATTTGCGTGCTCATGATGCCCGGTTGTCGGCGGAAGGCGTAAGGCGGTCAAGCTGCGCTGCGGCGAAATTGGGCGCGTTTCGCCCTGCAATTTCTCATAGCGGCAATGCGTAGATGTTTCAGAAGCGAATGACGACCGTGCGCACGACGCGCTGGGTGAGTGGCATGAGAGGCCCTGATTTTCGTAAATCGTGCAGCGCCCGCATTGACTCGTCAAATTTGAGTCTTCACCTCAACTGCTCCGCAAAATAGTGGAGCGTCTTCCTATAGACCTCCGAGCGATTCCACTCCCGCATCACCTGAAAATTCTGCGTGCCCTCGCCGAAGGGCTGGCCCTTCTGCCAGCCGTTCACCGCGAGCAAATTCGCGGTCGAGGCCAGCACATCCGGCACCGAGCGGCGTAGGTTCACGTGCCCGTCGCCGTCGAAATCGACGCCGTATTTTATGTAGCTCGACGGCAAAAACTGCGTCTGGCCGATCTCGCCGGCATAAGCCCCCAGCAGATCCCGCTTCGAAAGGTCGCCGCGCGCGATGATCTGGAGCGCCGCCAGCAATTCGCCCTGAAACAGATCGGTGCGGCGGCAATCATGCGCGAGCGTAGCTAACGTCTTCACCACCGGCAGCTTGCCGGTGTCGCCGCCGTTGTCGGTCTCCATGGTCCAGATCGCCATGACCAGTTCGCGCGGCACGCCGAAACGGGCTTCCACGCGGTCGAACAGCTTCGCGTGGCGTTGAAGCAAATTCTTCGCGCGCTTCACGCGCGCGGGCGTCACGCGCGTGCGCGCATAATCCTCCCACGAGCGCTTGAAAGTGTTGCGCTGGCGGCGGTCGAACGCCATCACCTTCGGGTCGTATTCGATGTCGTCGAAGGCTTCAGCCAACACGCGCGCGGGAACGCCCTTTGCCGCGGCCTCGCGCCTGAACTCGGAAATAAAACTCTCGAACTTCCCGCCGCACTTGGCGGCAGCGGCGGGCGCGACAAGCGCGATTGTCAAAACTAGGGTGGCTGCTGAGCGCGCGATCATTTTATGAAATCCGATTCCTGTGTTGGCCAGCCATTGTCATGGCGATAGAGCCTTCTTTGCGGCAATCGCTTTAAGACGTGGATGGCAAAAGAACTCGCGCTTGCGCGAGTTCTTAGTATTTAAAGCCCAAGTCGGCCAAGGCCGACTTGAGTGTCAAGCCCGGCCATGACGAAGCTATAAAACGAATCGCAGAACTTCAGCTATTTCCAACTCTTTAATAGCGCCCACGGCGCATTCATGTTCCCTTCCGGCGAGTCTTCCAGGATTGCGGGATCAGGGACATGAAACGGGCTCTGAAAAATGGATTCAGAGCCTAACGGCGCAGACGGCAGGAAGTTCCGCCCTCTAAAAGCAAAAGCCTCATGCTGAGGAGCGCGTAGCGCGTCTCGAAGCATGAGGCTTGTGACCATCCTTCGAGACGCGCTCGCTTTCGCTCGCGCTCCTCAGGATGAGGGCAAATTAATTATCGAGGAACGAGCGCAATTTCCGCGACCGGCTCGGGTGCTTCAGCTTACGCAACGCCTTGGCCTCGATCTGGCGGATGCGTTCGCGCGTCACCGAGAATTGCTGGCCGACTTCTTCCAGCGTGTGGTCGGTGTTCATGCCGATGCCGAAGCGCATACGCAGCACGCGCTCTTCGCGCGGGGTGAGCGAGGCCAGCACGCGGGTCGTGGTCTCGCGCAGGTTAGACTGGATCGCGGCGTCAATCGGCAGCACAGCGTTCTTGTCTTCGATGAAATCGCCGAGATGCGAATCTTCCTCGTCGCCGATCGGCGTCTCGAGCGAGATCGGCTCTTTCGCGATTTTCAGAACCTTG
>LNEZ01000040.1 GCA_001464215.1 Rhizobiales bacterium Ga0077548
ATCCGGACAGGGCAACAGAGATATAAAGATTTCTTTATGTCGTTTATTCAAGGGTCTATGGGGCTATAAGCGGCCCCGAAAGCGCAATTCCGGCGTCCCCAAGAACCGAACAAGTGACAAAAACCTTCAAAAAACCCGCAGCCGGCACGTTCTTGCTGGTGGCTGCGATCATCCTGATCTCGATGAACCTGCGGCCAGCCATTACCGGCGTCGGCCCGGTGTTGGAGTTCATCCGTGCGGATACGGGTCTCTCGGCGGTGCTGGCAGGCGTGCTGACCTCGATCCCGCTCGCGGCCTTCGCATTCATGTCGCCGTGGGCCGCCGCGATCGGCAGCAGGCTCGGCATGGAACGCGCAATCTTCATTGCGTTGCTCGTGCTGGCGATGGGCGTGCTGCTGCGTTCCGTTCCGTCGCTTTTCTTTCTGTATGCGGGGTCGATCCTGCTCGCAGCGGCAATCGCCGTCGGCAATGTGCTGGTGCCCGGCCTCATCAAACGCGATTTCCCGGACAAGGTTGGTCTGATGACCAGCGTCTATGCGACGACGCTCGCGACCTTCGCTTCGCTCTCTTCCGGAATTTCGGTGCCGCTCGCGCAGACCTTGCCGGGCGGATGGAAGGGGGCGCTTGCGGTCTGGTGCATTCCGGCAATTATCACTGCGCTCATTCTGCTGCCGCAACTCAAGAACGCGACCAAGCCAGTTCCGCAGCCCGGCGAAAAGGTGACGCAAAGTGTCTGGCGCTCGAAGCTCGGCTGGAACGTGACGCTGTTCATGGGCTTGCAGTCCATGAGTTTCTACACGGTCTTAAGTTGGCTCTCTTCGATCTTGCAGGATCAGGGTTATTCGCCGGTAACGGCGGGATGGATCACTGCGATGTTTCCGGCGCTCGGCATTCCGGTCGGCTTTGTCTTCCCGGCGATGATGTCGCGCTTCAAGGATCAGCGCGCGATGAGTGTGTTCTGGAGTCTCGCTATGCTCGCGGGCT
Source organism: Rhizobiales bacterium Ga0077548 (assembly GCA_001464215.1). Classification (GTDB taxonomy): domain Bacteria; phylum Pseudomonadota; class Alphaproteobacteria; order Rhizobiales; family Xanthobacteraceae. The sequence continues at coordinate 985 of LNEZ01000040.1, forward strand.
ATCTCGGCATGATCGTATTGCCGCAGTTCACGGTGTTCTGGGTGATCGTTTCCGGTATTGCGCTCGGCTTCTGCTTTCCGTTGGCGCTCGCGTTCTTCGCACTCCGCGCTTCCGATGCCAAGCAGGCGGCGGCACTTTCCGGCATGGCTCAATCCGTCGGCTACGGTATTGCCGCGATGGGTCCGGTGCTGTTCGGCGCGCTGCACGACTGGACTCATGGCTGGACGGCAGCGCTCTGGATGATCGCGGTTTGCGCCTTCTTGCAGGCTTTCGTCGGCTGGTCCGCGGGAAGAAAAGCTCATATCGGAGATAGTTCCGATATGCGCATAAGCCGCTAGAAGTTTTCGCGGTCAGGCAGTCGCCAGTTTTTCAGGCGCGGATAGAGCATACTCAACGCGCTTAATTCTTGTCCGTCGATCTTGCGCATTGAGCCGTCGTCGAATTCGACCAGAACATTCCCGGTGAAATCGTCCCGCCCTTGTAGCGCAATTCCGTCCTGAACCAGAAAATAGCGACGATACCGCCGCGGTCTTGGCGGCGCGATTCCTCGAACGATATGAGCCGCTGTGATGGTCGGGTTTATACCCTCCCAAATCATGCTGAAAGCACCGATCGCCTGGCCGGCATTTTCAAATCGTTTCCCGTCGCAGGTCACATCCGCTGCGTTGACTTTGCGCCAGCCATTGTCGCCCAGAACGAAGGCGTGATTATCCACCACCGCCGCGAGACGGTGATCCCAGTCATACCAGCCGACTTCGATCGGCTGCTTATTGTCGAGCATGGAAGAATTATTCCGCCGGATCGCGGCGAAATGTTGGTAAGCGCTACTCGTCTTCGCCGAATTTGGTGGCCAACAGCGTTTCAAGCGCCGAAAGTGCTTCTTTCGCCTGCTCGCCGGAGCAGGTGACCTGAATCGTAGTGCCGGGGCCGGCCGCCAGCATCAAGAGACCCATGATCGAGTCGCCGTTCACCGTTTCGCCGCAACGCGTGACCTCGATCTTGGCGTCGAACTTCTCCGCCATCTGCACGAATTTGGCGGAAGCCCGCGCATGAAGCCCACGCTTGTTGATGACGGGTAATTCCTTCGAGAGGGCGCCTGCGGGCACCGTCGCATTCGGCTTGCAGTCGTCCTCGGGCGGAAGTTCGGAATTTGTCACGTTACTTGCCTGTGCCCGCAAGCACGCGGCTCGCAATGTTGATGTATTTGCGGCCCGCGTCCTGCGCGAGAGCGACCGCCTGCGTCAGCGGCGTGTCGTCGCGTACTTTTGCGAGCTTCACCAGCATCGGCAGGTTGATCCCGGCAACGACCTCGACGTTGGGTGTGTTCATCACGGAGATCGCGAGATTGGAGGGCGTGCCGCCGAACATATCGGTGAGGATGGCGACGCCATCGCCGGTATCGACCTTCTTCACCGCCTCGATGATCTGCTTGCGGCAGCCCTCGATGTCGTCGTCCGGACCGATGGTCACGCTTTCGATCTGCTTCTGCGGACCGACAACGTGCTCGAGCGCCGAGCGGAACTCGACGGCAAGACGGCCATGGGTGACGAGAACGAGACCGATCATCAGGCTCCGCCGGGAAAGGTACAAAGGGAACCCCGGCTCCTCCGCGGTCGACGCGGGAGGCGCATATTCATTAGGTGCAGTGCGGAATGCAAGCCGTCATGCCGCAAACGGTTTCCGCGCCAGTGCTTCCAGCACCAAAGGTAGCGGCGCATCGCCTTTTGCAACCGGAATACGCGGCAATCTGACGCCGAGAATCTCGCAACGAAGCGACTCCGCTGCCGGGACCCGTTCGGCGTCTTCCGCAGCGAGATCGACCACCAGTCCAACCGCCGCGAAGCGTTCGAAGGGAACCGAATGCACGCCGATGCCGCGCAGTTCGATCTTGCCCTCGATGGTTTTCGGCACCGAGGCGATCAGCCTGCCGTTCACCGCGGAAAGAGCGACGCGGTCATCGGCGACGAGACGTGCAAAATGCAGTCTGCCTTCGCGTGCAGCGGTCAGAAGATCCCAAGCGAGTTTCGATTTACCCGCGCCCGAAGGTCCGCGGATCAGAATTGCGCGTGGGCCGGCAAGCACGGCCGTCGCGTGTTCGCTGGAGCTTCCTTTGTGCATCACGTCTTCGCGGCGGGAAGCCGCATGACAAAGCGCGCACCTGCGACCTGCGGCGCTTCACCGGCGGTGGCGGCGGACGAAAGTCTGTTCTCAGCCCAGATACGTCCGCCATGCGCTTCGACGATCTGTTTTGAAATAGAGAGACCGAGCCCGGAATTCTGGCCGAAGCGATGCGCGGGACGGTCGGTATAGAAGCGCTCGAAAATGCGCGTGAGCGCTTCCGGACGCACGCCGGCGCCTTCGTCTTCGACTGCGATTTCGATTTCGTTCCCGGTTCGCTTGCAGAGCACGCGTACCTTGCCGTCCTGCGGCGAGAACGAGCGCGCGTTCTCGACGAGGTTGTCGATGACCTGCCCGAGCCGCGAGTCGTTGCCGAGAATCGTGAACTGAGAGTCCGGTGCATCTTGCGGCTCGAACGCAAGATCGACCTTCACGCCGTCGTCGCGCGGTACGTCGTTTGCAATATCGGAAACGGCGGTCAGCAACTTCCGCAGATCGACGGCCCCGGCTTCGTGGCGCAGAAGGTCCGCGTCGAGGCGGCTCGCGTCCGAGATGTCCGAGATCAGCCGGTCGAGCCGTCTGATGTCGTGCTGGATGACGTTCAGCAATTTCTGCCGCGACTCCTCGCTTTTTGCGAGCGGCAGCGTTTCGATCGCCGAACGCAGCGAAGTAAGCGGGTTCTTCAGCTCATGCGCCACATCGGCTGCGAAGCTTTCGATCGCTTCGATGCGCGAATAGAGCGAATTCGTCATTTCGCGGAACGCGCCGGACAGATGCCCGATTTCATCCGCGCGTGACGTCATGTCGGGAATTTCAACGCGCGAGTGCGTGCGTTTGCGCACGTGCTCGGCGGCCTCCGCAAGCCTTCGCATCGGGCGGGCGATAGTGCCTGCAAGGAACAGCGAAAGCACGATCATGACGGCGGCTGCGACCAGAAACACGCGGACGATGACGAGACGCTCGGCTTCCACCGCGTTGTCGATTTCGCCGCTCTGCGTCTGCAACATCAATACGCCGAGCACGCCGCGGAAACGCTGCACCGGGATTGCAACCGAGACAATGACTTCGCCGCGCTCATTCACGCGCACTTCCGAGTCGCTCTGCCCGGTCATGGCGGTGGCGACTTCCGTATATTCCTTGCCGTTCGCGGCACCGATCTCCTTGTAGATCGGTAGCCCGCCGGAGCGGAAATAAAGCCGCACACGGCGCCACCATGCGCGCACCGGATTGATCTGCGGTTGCTCGGTGAGCGCGGGTAGGTCGAAGCGCAGGATTTCGCCGGTTACGCTCAGCGTGCGGGAATCGATCAGCAATCCGCCGTCGCGGTCGTAGATGCGTGCACGCGTATTGGTTGGCACGATCAGACGGCGCAAGAGCGGCGCCACCGTTTCCGGGTTGATCGGAAATTCCAGCGCCGTGTAGTCGTCGCTCGGGATGTAGCTTTCGCCGGCCTGCAATTCGAGAAGCTTTTCCGGGTCGATCGGAATGTTGCTTGCGTCCGAGCGCGAAGTACTCGCGATCGCGGCGGCCATGATCTCGCCCTGCGTGATCAAGCTTTGCACGCGCGCCTCGATAAGGCCCGCGCGATATTCCGAGAGATAAAGAATTCCGGAGACCAGCGAGACAAGGCCGAGAAGATTTAGGAGAACGATGCGCCGGCGAAGCGAGGAAAAACCCTGATAGGCAAGAAAACTTCTGAAGCGGCGGAGCAACCCGGCGTTTTCAGGAAGCGCGGATTCCGGGCGCGGTTCGTCCGCGGGCCGCTTCGCATAGCCGAGCCAGTAACGCAGGCCCAGCGGATCGAGGATACGGCCGATGAGCCAGAGAATCCCACGCTTGCCCGGAAGATCGGACGGACTTTGCACGGGCTTTTCGACGTCAGCCTTCATCGGCGAACTGATCGCGGGAGCACCCGCGCTTTCGTTAGGCTTCCTTGAAGCGGTAGCCGACACCGTACAACGTTTCGATCATTTCGAAATCGTCGTCGACGGCTTTGAACTTCTTGCGCAGCCGCTTGATATGGCTGTCGATAGTGCGGTCATCGACATAGACCTGATCGTCATAGGCGGCATCCATCAATGCGTTGCGGCTTTTGACGACGCCGGGGCGCTGCGCGAGCGCCTGCAGGATCAAAAACTCGGTGACCGTGAGCGTGACGGGATCACCCTTCCAGGTGCAGGTGTGGCGCTCGGGGTCCATCTTGAGCTGCCCGCGCTCGAGTACCTTGGCTGCTTCTCCGGTTTCCTTCTGCGGGAGCTGATCTTTCGGGATGAAGCGGCGCAGTACGGCTTTGACACGCTCGACAAGCAGGCGCTGCGAAAAGGGTTTGCGGATGAAATCGTCGGCGCCCATCTTGAGGCCGAACAATTCGTCGATCTCTTCGTCCTTGGAGGTGAGGAAGATCACGGGCAGGTCCGATTTCTGGCGGATGCGGCGCAGGAGCTCCATGCCGTCCATGCGTGGCATCTTGATATCGAGGATCGCGAGATCCGGCGGGCTCGATTTGAAGCCTTCGATCGCGGAGGCACCGTCGGTGAAGGTGAGGATCCGGTAGCCTTCGGCTTCGAGTGCGATCGAAACGGAGGTCAGAATGTTGCGGTCGTCATCCACAAGCGCGATGGTCGGCATACAATCTCCTGTCCGGACCTATCTAGCGCCGGAATCAAAGGGAACTGGAACTGTTGGGGCCGTTCAAACAATTATGGCGGGGCCGAAATGTGACGAGGCGACCCATAAGCCCCCTAGAAATATTACATTTTCTTCAGATTCTCGATGTCGCAGGACGTTTTTCAGTCTCCCAAAGCCTTAGGACGCTTCATTTTGCGGGAGGCGCTCTTTGGCTCGCTCGCATCCGAGGGTGAGGGCGGCTACCCCTATGTTTCCTTGGTTGGCGTGGCCGCCATGAGCAGCGGGGCTCCAGTCATGCTGCTTTCGAACCTCGCCCGCCACACCATCAACGTCCGGAAAGACCCAAGGGTTTCACTGCTTCTGACGGAGAGATCCAAGGCCCACGACCCGCTGCAAGCGGCCCGTCTGACCGTGACTGGCAAGGTGACGCCGGTCGAGAAAAGCGAGATTCGCGCGCGGTATCTGGTCCGTCATCCGGAGGCTGCGAAATACGTGGATTTCGCGGATTTCGGTTTCTGGAGCATCGCGATCGAGCACGGTCATCTGGTCGCGACTTTCGGCAAGATCGCCGACCTTACCGCCGAAGAATTACTCGGCAGCGGCGGGCTGAACTGGCCAGCGAATTAACCGTAAAGGCCTTGCCACGCATGGAGTTACCCGTCGGTCACTGTTGTTTCGCGCTGCAATGAAACTTCAGCCTTTGGCGTTGACATAAAGGCTTCACAACGCGGAGGTCGGTCACTATGGTCCCGCGCTTTCCGGGGGTGGGCCACTGGGGATAGGCGTTTTCGCCCATTTACCGCCCTCTTGTTCGAGAAAAAGCAATGCGATCGAAGCTCCGGCGGGTGTCCGGGTGATCGGGAGGAAGTTTCGTGCACGAGTCTGGCATCAGAAGCGCATACGGCGCCGACAAATTCGGTTTCAAAGAGCTCAAAGCGGTACGCTGGAATCTCCAGACGCCAGCGCTGTATGAGCATTCGCTTCAGCGCCAGGAAGGTCAGATCGTTGCCGGCGGCGCGCTTTGCGCGGAAACCGGTCATCACACCGGCCGCTCGCCGAAAGACAAACATACGGTCGTCGACGAACTCACCGAAAAGAAAGTCTGGTGGGACAACAATAAGAAAGTCTCGAAAGAACACTTCAACAATCTGCTCGAAGACTTTCTCGCCCACTCCAAAGGCAAAGAACTTTTCGCTCAGGATCTCTTCGGTGGCGCCGATCCGAGCTATCGCATCAAAGTCCGCGTTTTCACCGAACTCGCCTGGCACTCGCTCTTCATCCGCACGCTCCTGATCCGCCCCGAGGCCGACGAGCTTGCGAAGTTCGAACCCGAACTCACGATTCTCGATTTCCCGTCGTTCAAGCCCGACCCGAAGCGTCACGGCGGCCGCGAAGGCTCCGACACGATGGTCGCGATCGACTTCACCCGTAAGATCGTTCTGATCTGCGGCTCGTCTTATGCGGGCGAAATGAAGAAGTCCGTTTTCACGACGCTGAACTTCTATTTGCCGCAGCAGGGCGTGATGCCGATGCATTGCTCGGCGAACGTTTCGAACGACGGCAAGGAAAGCGCGCTCTTCTTCGGTCTTTCCGGCACCGGCAAGACCACGCTTTCAGCCGACCCGAACCGCACGCTGATCGGCGACGGCTGCTACGCAAAGACGGTAAACCTGTCGCGCGAGAACGAGCCCATGATTTACGACGCGACCAACCGCTTCGGCGCGATCCTGGAAAATGTTGCGTTCGATTCCGTGACACGCGTTCCGGACTATACGGACGTTTCGAAGACCGAAAACACGCGCTCGGCCTATCCGCTTGAATTCATCCCGAATGCATCGCGCACCGGCCAGGCGGGTCATCCGAAGAACATCATCATGCTGACGGCGGACGCTTACGGCGTGATGCCGCCGATCGCAAAGCTCACCTCGGAGCAGGCGATGTATCACTTCCTCTCGGGCTATACCGCGAAGGTCGCGGGCACCGAGAAGGGGCTGACCGGCGTCGAACCGGAATTCTCGGCCTGCTTCGGCTCGCCGTTTCTGCCGCTGCACCCGTCGGAATATGCCAAGCTGCTTCGCGAATATATCTCCAAGCACAAGGTCGATTGCTGGCTCGTGAATTCGGGCTGGACTGGCGGCAAGTATGGCGTTGGCCGCCGTATGCCGATCAAGGCGACGCGCACGCTGCTTACCGCTGCTCTCGACGGTTCGCTGAAAGACGCCGACTTCCACACCGATCCTTATTTTGGTTTCGCGGTGCCGAATTCGGTGCCGGGCGTCGAGCCGCATCTCTTGTATCCGTCGAAGACCTGGAAGAACAAAGCCGAGTTCGACGAGACCGCGAAGAATCTCGTCGGTATGTTCCAGAAGAACTTCCAGAAGTTCGAAAGCCACGTCGACGCGGAAATCAAGAAAGCCGCGCCGGCGATCGGGCTCGCTGCGGAATAATCGCGCTAAAAAACAGAATTAGTTCGTGCGCGCCGGTGGTTGAACAGCCGCCGGCGCGTTCGGATTCGTGTCCGGCTCCTGAATGACCTGAGAGGTAGCCGGCGGCACCTCGGTCGTTGCGGCCGGCGTTGCCTGTACCACCGGCATCGTCACCGCGAAGGTCGCGTGCGGATTATTCGGCAGGATTTTGATCGCGATCAGTTGCTTTACAAAGGCCGGGCTCATGCCTGATCTCTCGATCGGCACATAGTCACGCGCGCCGCGATAGACTGAAAATCCGGTTTCCTGCACGACGAGATCGCCGCTCTGCAGCGTCGGGTCGTTCTCCAGATCGACATTTGCAACACCAAACGGATCGCGGCCGTTGCAACTGCAATTATCTACGATTTTGGTGCGGTAGGCGAAGGCGTTAGGGATCGCGCTATATTTCTGGCCGTCGGTTGCAAACGAATTCTCGATCCCCTTGCCGCTGAAAATCTTGGTCTGCGCGGCCGGGCACATCGCGCTGCAAATCTTGTCGAGCGAAAGGTCCTTGCGGCCGCCGCGGCTGACCGGGAAAAACTTTCCGTCGCAGGTCCGCACGCAATGATTGGCGAAGGCGCTATTCTTTTTCTTCTCGTCTTCATCGTCATCATAACGGCGGTCGCCGAACAGCGAGCCGAAAAAGTCGGTGAAGGGGTTGCCGCTCGAGCGGGGCCGGTCGTCGCGATAGGGCGCCGGCGGCGATGTCCGGTAGCCGCCATAGATGCTGTAAAACACCTGCGCTGCGGCGGGGGCTGGCGAGACGAGCATAAGGGGAACGGCAAAAAAAGCCGCGGCGGCGGCGCAGGAGAGGGAACGGGCCGCGAAATGAAGCGCCGTCACTGTACCAAGCCTCCCACGCCTTACTTTTTAAGTGGCTCTTCTAAGCCGCCTTGATTACCAGCCGACTAAACGCACCACCCGGAGGAAAGTTGCAAGTAACATTCCGCCAGAGTGGCCGTCTTTTGGGTAGGTTACCGGTTCAAGAATTCGTCAGCCGTAAAAAGCGCATGAAAACGAAGGCCCGCTTTAGAAAAGGTCTCGGTTGCCCCTTCCTGGCGGTCCACGATGGTCAGGACTAGGGAGACTTTCGCGCCGGATTCCTGCGCGGCCTGGGCTGCCTTGAGCGCTGACTCGCCGGTTGTAGTGACATCCTCGACGATGGCGACCGTCTTGCCCGAAAGGTTTTCGCCTTTGGTCAGCCCCTCAACCAGAAGCTTCGCGCCATGCTCCTTCGGCTTTTTGCGCACGAAGAAATTCGGCAGCGGGGCACCCGAAATCCAGCTTAGCGCCGCGACCGCTCCCGAAATCGGCACCGCGCCCATCTCCAGACCGCCGATTGCATCGAGCTTTTCCGAAGCCAGCGCCGCGAGCGTAAGCTGCGCGAGCAAGGCAGCACCCTCCGGGTCGAGCATCGTGGGCTTCAGGTTGAAATAGAAATGGCTCTTGCGGCCGGATGCGAGCGTCACCTCGCCAAGGCCGAACGAGCGCTTGGCGATGATTTCTTTGAGCCGCACGCGGGCGGCTTTGGAGTCCGGGAGCGCGATTGTTTGGGCCACTGGCTATGTCCGTCTGGAGCGAATGCTGAGACTTGCTATCATCGCGGGACGCTAGCGCCAACGCAGGCCACCAGCCCATCAACAGCGGATCGGACCATGACCGGGCCTCTTTATCATTCTCTCGATTTCAAGCCTCGCGATGAAGCCGAAATGCTCGCGCGCGCGTCGAATTTTCGCGCGCTGATGAAGGGTCGGCGTACGGTCCGGGATTTCTCCGATAAGCCGATCCCGCGCGCGATCATCGAAGATGCGGTGATGACGGCAGCCTCTGCGCCTTCCGGCGCCAACCAGCAGCCGTGGACTTTTGTGTGCATCTCGGACGCAGACGTAAAATCGAAAATCCGCGCGGCGGCGGAAGAAGAAGAGCGCGAATTCTACAAAGGCGGCAAGACGCCCGGGGAGTGGTTGGACGCGCTATCGCCTCTCGGCACCGACGAACACAAGCCGTTTCTCGAAGTGGCGCCCTGGCTGATTGTGATTTTCGGCCAGCGCTACGGCGTGGCGGCAGATGGCTCTCATGTAAAACACTATTACGTGCCGGAGTCGGTCGGCATCGCCATGGGCTTCCTGATCGCCTCACTGCATAATGCGGGGCTTGCGACGCTGACGCATACGCCGTCGCCGATGGGCTTCCTGAACGAAATCTGCCGGCGGCCCGTGAACGAAAAACCTTATGTCTTGCTGGTCGCGGGCCATCCGGCGGATTCGTGCCGCGTGCCGGTGATTACGAAGAAGAAGCTGGAAGAAGTGTCTAGCTGGATTTAGCGCGCGGTCGCGAGCAGAAACCAGACCGCGACGGCGACGAGCGCGAGCGCAAGTCCGCGGCGTACCGGCACCCGCCAGCCCGGATCGGCAAGCAGGCGGTGCAGCCGCCCGGCGAGTAGCACGACTGCGATATGCGTTAACGTGGCCACCGAAACGAAGATCGCGGAAAGCACCGTAGTCTGCACGAATACAGATGCGGCGCCCGGCACGATAAATCCCGGCAACACGCTAACGTAGAAAATCGCAGCTTTCGGATTTAGCAAATTGGTGATCAGGCCTCGCCGGAAGGACTGAATGGCGCGATCCTGCCGTATGGCTGTGGCTTCGCTATCCGTTTCGTCGCGCCAACTCTCCCACGCAAGCCAAAAGAAGTAGAGCGCACCTGTCCAGCGCAGCACTTGATAGAGCAGCGGAGACTCGTTGATCAGCGCGGCAACACCAAGCGCTGCGGCAAAGCCATAGATCGAGAGTCCGAGTGCGATTCCGGCAACTGCGGAAAACCCTGCGCGCATACCGCGATCGAGCGTAAGCGCTGCGAGATAGGTCTGGTTCGGTCCGGGGATCAACTCGATAACGAGAGATGCGAGTGCGAAGGCCCAGAACGAGGAAAGCAAGGCATCGCTCATAACCGGCCACCGCGCCTAATGCGCCTCTTCCCAGTTCGATGCTGCGCGTGCATCTACGGAAAGCGGAATCGAAAGTGCCACCGCCGGCAACGGCGCTTCTTCCATTACCTTCTGCACGAGCGGCAGCGTCTTCTTCACATCTTTCTCCGCCACTTCGAAGATCAGTTCGTCGTGGACTTGCAGCAGCATTCTCGCGTCCACCTTCCCTTTTGCGAGCGCGCCGTCCATGCGGATCATGGCGCGGCGGATTATGTCGGCGGCGGTGCCTTGTAGGCGCGCGTTGATCGCCGCGCGCTCGTTGAAGCCACGCACTGATGGATTCTGATCCTTGATACCGGGGTAATGAACCTTGCGGCCGAACAGCGTGACCACATAGCCGTTCTCGCGTGCGAACTTCTTGGTCTCTTCCATGTAGTCCTGGATGCCGGGAAAGCGTTCGAAATATTTCTTGATGTAAGCGCCTGCTTCTTCGCGCCCGATGCCGAGCTGGTTCGCAAGCCCGAACGCCGAGATGCCGTAGATGATGCCGAAGTTGATTGCCTTCGCGCGGCGGCGCACTTCGCCAGGCATATCTTTGACGGGCACGCCGAACATCTCGCTTGCCGTCATTGCGTGAATATCTAGGTTTTCGCGGAAGGCTTTTTTCAGCTGCGGCACGTCGCCGATTTCCGCGAGCAGGCGCAATTCGATCTGCGAATAATCCGCCGAGACGAGCTGGTTACCCTTCTCCGCAACGAAGGCCTTCCTGATCTTGCGGCCTTCCTCGGTGCGAACCGGGATGTTCTGCAAGTTCGGCTCCGACGAGGCGAGGCGGCCAGTCGGGGTTGCGGCCAGCGAATAAGAAGTGTGAACGCGTTTGGTTTCAGGGTTCACATATTCCGGCAGCGCGTCGGTGTAGGTCGATTTCAGTTTCGAAAGCTGCCGCCATTCGAGAATCTTCTTCGGCAGTTCGTGACCTTCTTCGGCCAGATCTTCGAGCACTTTGGCGCCAGTAGCCCAGGCACCGGTCGCGGTCTTGGTGCCTCCGGGCAATCCCATCTTGCCGAACAGGATGTCGCCGAGTTGCTTTGGGCTGCCGGGATTGAATTTCTCTCCAGCAATTTTGGAAATCTCGTCCTCCAGCCGCGCGATTGTTTGCGCGAAATCGCCGGAGAGCCGCGACAGCATCTGCCGGTCGATGGCGATGCCGCGCTTTTCCATGTCGGCGAGCACCTGCACCAGCGGGCGCTCAAGCGTCTCGTAGACATTGTTCATGTTCTCGGCGATGAGGCGGGCTTTCAGAAAAAGCCACAGCCGCAGCGTGACGTCCGCGTCTTCGGCAGCATATTCGGTGGCGCGGTCGAGCGGCACGCGCGAGAAACTCAACGCATTCTTGCCTTTGCCCGCGACGTCTTCAAAAGCGATCGGCTTATGGCCGAGAAACTTCTGCGAGAGGTTGTCCATGCCGTGCCCCCCGCCGGAGCGTCCGGCGTCGAGCGCGTAAGACATCAGCATGGTGTCGTCATAAGGGGTGACGCGAATGCCATAGCGCGAGAGCACGAGCGCGTCGTACTTCAAGTTCTGGCCGATCTTGAGAATCGATTGATCCTCAAGCACGGGTTTCAGTTTCTTGCAGGTCTCCTCGACCGAAAGCTGCCCCTTGAGGAGACCGCCCTCGAACAGGCCTTCATCGCCGCTTAAATGTCCGAGCGGAATGTAGCAGGCCTCGCCCGGCGTGACCGACATCGACACGCCGCAGAGATCTGCCTGCATCGCATCGAGCGCACTGGTTTCGGTATCGACCGCGACATAGCCGGCCTCACGCACGCGGGCAATCCAGTTGTCGAGTTGCTTTGCTGTCATGACGGTTTCGTAGTTCTTGTGGTTGAACGTAATTTTCTTGAGCGCAGCCTCGCGCGAAGCAAGCAGCGCGGCAGGTGTGAGTTCGCCAGAAGCCGCTGTAGCTTTCTTGCCGGCAACAGGCGCAGCTTCTTTCGTTGCGGCTTTGCTGGTTGCGCTTGCCGCGCCCGCCGCAAGCGCGGGGTCCGGCTCGATGCTTGCGGAGTCGATGCCTGCGGCCTTTGCAACGCTCTCCGTGAGCCGCGTGAATTCCATCGCCTTCAGGAAGGCGACGACCTTCTCAGGATTGCCGCCGTCGAAACCAAGCTGTTCAAGCGGAATCTTGAGCGGCGCGTGATCGTCCAAGAGCACCAATTTCTTTGAAATGCGCGCAAGCTCGGCGTTGTCGATCAGGGTCTGGCGGCGCTTGTCTTGTTTGATTTTCTCGGCGTTCTTCAAGAGCGTTTCGAGATCGCCGTATTCCTGAATAAGTAGTGCCGCGGTCTTGATACCGATACCCGGCACACCCGGCACGTTGTCGGTCGAGTCTCCAGCAAGCGCCTGTACATCGGGCACCCGCTCCGGCTCGACGCCGAATTTTTCCTCGACTTCCTTTTCGCCGATCTTGCGCTCGTTTCCCGGCATCGGGTCGTACATGGTGACGCCTTTGCGCACGAGCTGCATCAAGTCCTTGTCGCCGGCGATGATGAGCACTTCCGCACCTGCTTCTCGCGCCTCACGCGAATAGGTCGCGATCAGGTCGTCGGCTTCAAAGCCTGTTTCTTCGATAGGTTTGAACCCGAAGGCTTTCGCAGCATCGCGCATCAGCGGAAATTGCGGGATCAGGTCCTCGGGCGGCGCTTCGCGGTTCGCTTTGTATTCGGGATAGATTTCGTTCCGGAAACCGTCGCCCGGCGCATCGAAGATGCAGCCGACATGGGTAGGCTTCTTGCCGTCGATGCCTTCGCGCATCAGCTTCCACATCATCGAGCAGAAGGTCATCACCGCGCCGACCGGCATCCCGTCGGAGCGCGTGAACGCCTTGCCGCGCGACTGCGCCGCTTTGAACATCGCAAAATAGGCGCGGAAGATGAAAGAAGAGCCGTCGATCAGAAAGACGCGGTCGCCCTTCTTCAGGGGACGAATTTCGGACATGGAACCTCGCGGGAGCGGCACGATGCCGAAGCGAGGAGGGCCCGGCAAGCGAAACTGCTCCCTAATGTGGGGACAGTTTCGCCGCGGAAAAAAGAGCTTATTCGGCGGGCTGCAACGGCGTCTTGCGTGCGCCGCCGATCTGAAATGCCGCAGGCCGCACGAACAGGAAATCGAAGCGCGTGCCGCGCACGGCCGCGTGGAACATGAGCGGCACCACAACGCCCATCGTGGTCACGATTAGCGCGACCGTTCCGATATCGGGAATGACGCCGGTTTTAAGCAACACCATCCGCGTCGCCGCCATCGGCAGGAAGAACGCGAGATAGACGACGATGGAATTCTCGCCTGCGTAGCGCAGGAGCTTGAACCAGTCGACCTTCGCGAGCAGTGCCGCGATCGCGACGATCGCACCTGCACCCACGAAGCCTAAGCTAAGCGAAACGAACGGCATCTCGCTGTAGCCTTTGATGACCAGAAGGTCGTTCGCGACTACCCATGCGCCTAGACCCGCGAGCGCAACCCACGGGTCTTTTTGCACGCCGACGGCAAACGTAAAGATATAATTTGCGAGCCAATAGCCCGCGAAGAAATAGACGAAGCGCGCGGCGAACTCGTCGATCATGATCCAGCCGGTGTGGATCGGGGCGATTTCGAGTGCTGCTGCGACCACGAAGATTGCAAGCGGCGGCACGCGCTTGGTGAGTTTCGTTAGCACAAAGAAGAGCGGAAGAATATAGATGAACCAGAGCGTGCCGAACGGCTCGATAAAAGCCAGCGCATATTGCGTGGCGACGTTTGTCACACCGCCCTGCGCCAGAAATCCCGGCGCCTTGAACACGAACTGGATCGTGACCCAGAGCACGTAGAAATAAAGGAAGTGGACGACCTTCTTGTCGAGATAATCGCGCCAGTTGCGGTCGATGACGCGCGCGAGAAACAGGCCAGAGATCAAAAAGAAGTCGGGCATACGGAACGGCTTCGCGAAAGCGACGAGATAGCCCATCCAGCTTTCCTTGCCGGCGGCGTGCTCGACGCCTAGCGTGGAGTGCATCATCACCACCATGATGATGCAGAAACCCTTGGCGTAATCGACCCAGTCGATCCGCGGCTTCTCGTAGGTTGCTATCGCGCTCATAACCGTCTCCGCACCAAAGGGTGCGGCTCGTGCCTGTTTGGGACACTAGCCGCTGCATATTAAATTCAGGTGCAAACCGGGGGCCGGATTTCCGGCTTTTGACCGGGTAGAGTGCAACGGCTATTTCGCGGACGATTTTAGCGAACCCATTAAGAATGAATTCACCACGAGAGCCGAACCACGGCACCTTTCCGGTCGATGAAGCGCTGCCGGCGCTCAAAGACGCGTTGCGTGCGCGCAAGGCCGCCGTGCTCGTGGCGCCGCCGGGTGCGGGCAAGACCACGCGCGTGCCGCTGGCACTTCTTAACGAACCCTGGGTCAAGGGCGGAAAAATTCTCGTTCTGGAACCGCGCCGGATCGCGGCGCGTTCGGCAGCCTCGTTCATGGCGAATTCCATTGGCGAGAAGCTCGGCGACACCGTCGGCCTGCGTGTGCGTTTCGGCTCGAAGGTGAGTGCGAAGACCCGGATCGAAATGATCACGGAAGGTATCTTCACGCGGCTCGTGCTCGACGATCCGGAATTGAAGGAGATCGCCGCCGTCATCTTCGATGAGTTTCACGAGCGTTCGCTTGATGCCGATCTGGGCTTGGCGCTCGCGCTCGATGCACAGCGTGGATTGCGCGACGACCTGCGTATTCTTGTGATGTCGGCCACGCTTGATGGCGCGCGGGTGGCGAAGTTGCTGGGCGATGCGCCGGTGATCGAAAGCGAGGGCCGCGCGTTTCCGGTCGAAACCAAGTATCTCGGGCGTGATGTGCGTACACCGATCCATCAGGAGATGGCGGATACACTCGCGAAAGTCGCATCGAACGAAGCAGGCTCGCTGCTCGCATTCTTGCCCGGCGTCGGCGAAATCCGCCGCACTGCGGATTTTCTTTCCGAGCGCATCCGCGACAAGACCATCGACATCGTTCCGTTGTACGGCGCGCTCGATAGCGACGTGCAGGATAAAGCAATCGAGCCGTCGCTAGCCGGGCGCCGCAAGATCGTGCTCGCAACCTCGATTGCGGAAACCTCGATCACGATCAAAGGCGTGCGTGTGGTGGTCGATTCCGGCCTCGCGCGCGTGCCGCGTTTTGAGCCCGATCTCGGTCTGACGCGGCTCGAAACCGTCCGGGTCTCGCGCGCTTCCGCCGATCAGCGCCGAGGTCGCGCGGGCCGCACCGAGCCTGGCGTTTGTTATCGCCTCTGGGACGAAGAGCAGACGCGGAGCCTGCTTCCCTTCGCGACACCCGAAATCCTTGCCGCCGATCTGACAAGTCTTGTGCTCGATCTGGCGCAATGGGGCGTGCATGACCCGGCCCAACTCTTATGGCTCGATCCGCCGCCGGTCGCTGCCATCAATGAAGCGAAATTGCTGCTCGCTTCGCTCGGCGCCATCGACAATAGCGGCGCGATTACTGCGCTCGGCAAAAAGCTCGCGAAGTTGCCCCTGCATCCGCGCCTCGCCGCGATGATTGTGGCGGCTTCAGAAGAAGATAACGCGCTGCTTGCCGCCGAAATCTCAGCCGTCGTTTCCGAGCGCGGCCTTGGCGGCAACGATCCTGATCTTTCTCACCGCATTTCCGAGTTTCGCCGCGACAGGTCCCGGCGTGGCGATGAGGCGCGCAATCTTGCAAAGCGCTGGGCCGAGTCCGCAGGCGGAAAAATGCGCGAGACCTCTCCTGCCCACGCCGGAAGCCTGATTGCGCTCGCCTATCCCGATCGTATCGCCAAGCTTCGCGCCGAGCGCGGCGGGGCGTTTTTGCTCGCCAACGGCCGTGGCGCGAAAGTTGAGCTGACCAACGCGCTTTCCCGCGAGGAGTATCTCGCCGTCGCTGAAATCGCAGGAGCCGCACAGGAAGGCCGCGTTCTGCTTGCCGCGAAGATCAGCGAAGCTGAAATCGCTTCGCGCTTTGCAAACAAGATCACGCAAACAGAAGAATCCGTCTTCGATACCAAATCCCGTGCAGTTCGTTGCCGTGCAGCGAAGAAGTATATGTCGCTCGTTCTCAGCGAGCGTCCGCTGAAAGTGCAAGCGAACGACGAGACTGCGAAAGCCTTGGCGCAAGGCGTTGCATCGCTCGGCATTGAAGCACTTTCTTTTTCTGCCGCCGCCGCACGCTGGCTGGAGCGCGTTCGCTTTCTCCGTAACGCCGAAGGCGAAGAATGGCCCGACCTGTCGCCGCAAACGCTCACGCAGAGTACTGAGACATGGCTTGCACCTTTCCTTGCCGGGAAAACCTCACTCAATGAAATTTCCGCTGGCGATGTTTCAAATGCGCTTCACGCGCTGATCCCGCACGATCTCGCGCGCCGTCTTGATGCCGAAGCGCCGGATCGTTTCGTAGCACCTACCGGATCGGAACTGGCCATCGATTATTCGGCGGAAGCCGGCCCCACCATCTCCGTCAAAGTGCAGGAATTGTTTGGGCTCTCGAAGCATCCTTCCGTCGCCGCGGGGCGTATCCCGCTTGTGCTTTCGCTGCTCTCTCCCGCTGGCCGCCCGATCCAGGTGACCCGCGATTTGCCGGCCTTCTGGCGCGGCTCATGGGCCGACGTGAAGAAGGAAATGCGGGGGCGTTATCCACGCCATGTCTGGCCTGACGATCCGGCCGCGGCCGCGCCGACGCGACGCGCCAAGCCGCGCGGAACTTGATCGAGTTTATTGAAAAAGCCGCAATCGTGCCCATCTACTTCGCGTTAACGTGCTTCTCATTGCTTCGCGCGAGTATTCCGCACGCAGGGCTTCTTTGATGTTTCGCTTTCTCCTTCTCGTTGCCGCGGGCTTTATCGCTCTCTCGGTTTATGCGCCGGATCAGGCGCAGGATCTGCTGCGCCGTGGCCGCGACGCCTTTCTGGCCTTTCAGCAGAGCGAGCCGGTTCAGGTGGAGCCCACCGTCAAGGACAACGACGCCGGCGGCTATGTCCGCATCCGGTCGGACCGTTCGGGCCATTATGTATCCGAGGTCGATTTCAACGGCCGCCGCTTCCGCGCCATCGTCGATACCGGCGCCACGCTCATTGCGCTTCGTTACGAAGACGCCCGCGCGCTCGGCCTGATCACGCCGACCGACCGCTTCGATATCAAGGTAAGCACTGCGAACGGCACCGCGCGGGCAAAGCGCGTGACGCTGCGTTCGGTTCGCATCGGTTCGATCCAGATCGAGAATGTCGAGGCCATGGTGCTCGACGAAGGCGCGCTCGGCCAGAACCTCTTGGGCATGAGTTTCTTGAAGCGCCTCGCCCGTTTCGAGTTCAAGAAGGGCGTCCTCGAACTCGAGCGTTAGAGCGCAATCCCGAAAAGTGGGTACCGGTTTTCGGATAAGATTATGCTCAAACAAGAAGCCGCTACTTAAATCCGCCCGCTTTCGTGCTAGATCGCTTGCCCAGCCGGCGTCCGCCGGAGTTTGTGCCAGCACGGAATTCTAGATGTTTCCCAAGCCGAAGGCCGCGATTGCCCCGAATACCTACGAGTATGAGACAACCCCGCTGGTGAAGCCGACCGGCTTTCGTGAATATGACGCGCGCTGGTTGCTTGAAAAAGAAATCAACCTGATCGGCATTCAGGCGCTGGGCCTCGGCATGGCGACGCTGTTTCATGAGCTCGGCGTGCGCCCGGATATCGTCGTCGGTCACGACTTCCGCGGTTACTCGCTGTCGGTGAAGGCCGCGCTGACGACCGGCCTCATGGCGGGTGGTATGCGCGTGCATGACGTCGGCCTCGCGCTTTCGCCGATGGCCTATTTCGCGCAGTTCGAACTCGATTGCCCATGTGTTGCGATGGTCACGGCCTCACACAACGATAATGGCTGGACCGGTGTGAAAATGGGTGCCGCACGCCCGCTCACCTTCGGGCCGGATGAGATGGGCCGTCTGAAAGAGATCGTGCTCGAAGCGAAATCGAAAGCGCGCGAGGGCGGCACCTACAAATTCATTCCAGGCTTTGCCGAGCGCTATATGGCCGATCTCGCCAAGCGCCCGAAGCTGAAGCGCAAACTAATAGTCATCGCCGCTTGCGGCAACGGCACCGCGGGCGCGTTCGCGCCGAAGGTGCTGGAAGCCATCGGTTGTGAAGTCGTGCCGTTAGACGCCGAACTTGACCACACCTTCCCGAAATACAATCCGAACCCCGAAGACCTGAAGATGCTGCACGCCGTGCGCGACGCGGTACTCGCGCACAAGGCCGATGTCGGTCTTGCCTTCGATGGCGACGGCGACCGCTGTGGTGTGGTGGACAATCTCGGAGAGGAAATTTTCGCGGACAAAGTAGGTGTGATGCTGGCGCGCGACATCTCAGCGGGCGGCAAGGGCGGTCAATTCATCGTTGATGTGAAGTCAACTGGTCTCTGGCATACCGATCCGGTCCTGAAGCAGAACGGCGTCAAGGTCGATTTCTGGAAGACCGGCCATTCCTACATCAAGCGCCGTGCGAACGAACTGAACGCGGTTGCCGGTTTCGAAAAATCCGGACACTTCTTCTTCGGTCCGCCCTTCGGCCGCGGCTATGACGATGGACTGCTCTCCGCGATCGCAGTTTGCGAAATGCTCGACCGCAATCCGGATAAGAAAATGTCTGATCTGCGTGAGGCGCTGCCGCGCACCTGGCAGTCGCCGACAATGTCGCCGCATTGCGACGACGAGAAGAAATACGGTGTCGTCGATAAGATCGTGAAGCACTTCGAGGCCGCCCAAGCGAAAGGCGAGAAGGTGTCCGGTCAGCCGATCCGCGATCTTGTTACCGTGAATGGCGTCCGCGTAACGGTCGAGGACGGCACCTGGGGTCTCGTCCGCGCGTCGTCGAACAAGCCCGAACTCGTGGTGGTGGTGGAAAGCCCCGCTGCCGAAGCGCGGATGAAGGAAATGTTCAAGGCGCTGGATGCGGTGATCCGCACCCATCCCGAAGTCGGCGAATACAACCAGAAGATCTGACCAGCGAGGTCAGGTGCAGCCTTGCAGCGTGCCTTTGTCGCGGGTGATGCAGGTCACGAGGCGCGGGCGGATATAGAGTTGGTCCGTCAGCGTCAGCGTGCCGCCCGTGAAGGCGCCGCCGATGGTCGGCGTGAAGTTATAGCTGACCTCTGCCCAGATCACCGTAGTGTTCGGCGTATTCAAGCCGGTCGGCAGAACCACGGTCGAGTTTGTCACGCGCGCGGTATCCTGAAAGCCTTCGCCCCAGCCGACGGTCGCAGTGCCGGCGGCGTTGATTCGCACGCTGGTAATCTTGATCTTGAGCAGGTTGCTCCAGGTATTCGGTGCGAACACTGCCTTAGCAGCGTCGAAGATCGCTGTGACCTCCGAGTCCGTAAGGCTGTTATCGCGCGCAACCAGGTCGCCGACCGTATGCGTAACGAGGACGACCTTGCGTTTTGCGATGATCGCTTGCGTGATTGCGGTGCCGCCCAGATAGAGCACGGCCATAAACGGCAGGATGATCGCGAATTCTACCGCGGACACGCCGCGTTTATCGCGCGCAAAGCGCGCGAGCTTTCCGCGCAGCGTGCCAAAAAATGCCGAGAGTTTAAGCGGGGTCATTGATAGGGCTCATTACGGAATGCGACTGCGGACATCAGCAGGCGCTTGCCGCTCGGCGTATCGGCGAGATCGAGACCGAACGTGCGGAGAATAAGCGGCCACTCGTACATGACGCGCACGACAACGATGTCGCCGGGACCGCCGGTTTGAAAATGAAACCCGGTATCGTCGACCTGACCGTTAGCTTTGAAGGTAGGCTTGCTGAGGTTCGCGGTCGCGAAAGCGCCGGACGTGCGCACGTCGATGATCATGCCGGTACTGCAGTTGAACAATCCGAGCACGCGCGCACACAGCTCCTGCTTGAAGCGGGTCTGATCGAAAGTCTGCTTCTGCGCCTGTCCGGTCATAATGAGCCGGCTGGTGTCGTGTACCGCCGTCTCGAGTACCTGACTTGCCCAGAATACGAAGGCGAGTTCGATGATCGCGAACAGCATCGCGATGAACGGCACGGCGACGATCGCAAACTCGACCGCCGCGGCACCATCGTTCTTTCGGCCGAAGCGAATGACCAGACGGCGCAGGCCGCGCGTCGCGCCGGTAGCCTTCTCTTTGCGAATTTCAATGCCGAACATGACCTGGGGTCCGCGCTCTATAATGACGCGCTTGTAGCGGATACCGCTTGAAAATTTGTTGAACCGCCCATCCGGAAGGCGCGGGCGGTTGTTAGCGATCTGTTAACGAAACACGCCTCAGCGCGCCTGCGCCGCGGCCGGAGTACCTGCCGAAAGACCGTTGCGCGTGCCATTCTGCGTAACTACAGCGTCAAAAACAGCGGTGGCATCGCCGGGAACCAGCGTGCGCTGGCAGTTTGGAGCGCAGCTCAGGGTCTCTCGTTCGGCACCGCGGAAAACGGTGAGGCCGCTGACCGGCGCAGAAACCGTGATGGTGTGTTCGGCAATCACGGTGCCTTTGCTGTCCAGCACCATGAGATTGGTCGTGCCGTAGCCTTTGCCGGTTACGACGAGAAGTCCGCCGGCCTGCAACGTCCCGTCGGCGATCGAGGGATTGCCGATAATGATGGTGGAGACACGATCGGGCAGGCGCAAAAGGCGAGCCTGATCCAGAATAACGGAGACTACTTCGGCCAATGCGAGGTTGGGTGCGATGACAAGGCCGCACAAGACGAACAGGGTCTTGATCTGATTACGCAGCACGATTGCCTCCAGCACTGACGCGACGAATGCAGCCAATCTCGCCGATAATGGTGAACGAACTCCAAACGAAAGGCGCCTGCAGCGGCCGGCGCGAACGGTTCGAACCGCGCGAAACCACGCCCCTCAACGATTCTCGGATCGGCTCAGTGGAACGTTAACTCTGTTTCATTTCGCCCTGAAAACATGGGATTTCTACGATCAGATTAACCGTGGCGAAATCGGACCACTGTAGTTTCACCCTCGTTCGATCGGGCAAAAAGTCCGACGGATTTGCAGAGAGCCAACTAGGTTCAAGGAGCCTTGAAACATGAAGAATATCGCTCGTTTTCTTAAGGACGAGTCCGGCGCGACTGCCATCGAGTATGGCCTGATCGCCGCCTGCATCTCGGTCGCAATCATCGCGGTCGTGCAGGGCGTCGGCACCAAGCTGACCAACACGTTCACCTCGATCTCGAACGGCCTGGGCAACTAACACCAGCCTTCGAAACCGAAACGAAGGCCCCGGCGCAAGCTGGGGCCTTCCGCTTTTTTAGTTCCCGTCACGCTTCAATCTCTCGTTTCGATTCACGCTTCCCTTAGGCTTTACCGATTAGATCGCCTTCAGTTTCCCGGCAGCCGGTTTGAGCCAGATGATCCTCGAAATCCTCGTACTCGGTCTTTTTCCCGCGGCCATGGCTTTTGCCGCGGCGAGCGATCTCGTCTCGATGACGATCTCGAATCGCATTTCGCTGGCGTTAATAATTGGTTTCTTTTTGATGGCCTGGCTGACTGGCATGGGCTGGAGCGATGTCGGCCGTCATCTCCTTGCCGGCGTTGTCGTTCTGGTTGTTGCCTTCGGGTTCTTTGCGCGCGGCTGGATCGGCGGCGGCGACGCGAAGCTTGCAGCGGCGACGGCGCTCTGGCTCGGGTTCTCGCATCTCATGGAATATCTGCTGATCGCGTCGATTGCGGGCGGCATCCTCACCTTGCTGTTATTGCAGCTCCGCACGCTGCCGATGCCGCAAGTCTTGGCCAGACAGAAGTGGATCGCACGGCTCCACAATTTCGAGACCGGCATTCCCTATGGAATCGCACTCGCGATTGCGGGCCTTTTGGTCTACCCGGAGACCTCATTCATGAGGGCGCTTACGGCCTGACCCTAAGTGCAAGTTCCCGTTAATTAAATTCCTCTACTGCTCATTAACCATAAGTTGACCCTTAGCTGGTGAAATCCGGCAAGTGGCAGCCCCGCGACCCACATCCGGGTCCCGGATCAGCACGAGTGGAAGAGTGAGCGTATGAAACCCGCGCGTTTAATTGTTCTCGGCATCGCCGTCACGGCAGGTGCTGCCGCCTTCATGTTGTCGGGCAATCGTTCACCTGCGCCGATTGTGCAGCAGATCGTCCGTCCCGTATCCGAAACCGTCGAAATCCTCGTCGCGAAGAACGACATCGCTGTCGGCCGCGCGCTTTCGCCGGAGGACATTACCTGGCAGGCCTGGCCGGTTGCCGCCGCAGGCCCGCTCTTCATCCGCAAGACCGCGCGTCCGGACGCGCTCAACGAATTCAAAGGCACGGTTGCTCGCGCGCCTTTCGTTGCCGGCGAACCGATGCGTGAAGAAAAACTGATTCGTGCCGACGGCTCGGGTTTCATGTCTGCGATCTTGCCCGCCGGTATGCGTGCGGTATCGACCGAAATTTCCGCGGAAACCGGCGCCGGCGGTTTCATTCTTCCGAACGATCGCGTGGACGTTCTGCTTACCCGGCGCGAACAGGGGCAGGGAAGCGCCGAGTCGATCCTGACGGAAACGATTCTCCGCAACATTCGCGTGCTCGCCATCGATCAGACCGTCGAAGAAAAAGGCGGCCAGAAAGTTGTCGTCGGCAAGACCGCGCTGCTCGAGCTCGGACCGCAGCAGGCCGAGACACTCGCAATGTCGCGCCAGCGCGGCACGCTTTCGCTAGCACTCCGCTCGCTCGCGGATGCCAAGCCGAACGTTGCCAGAGACAGCGAAGAACAAGAACGCAATTCGAGCCGCGTGAACTTCGTTCGCTTCGGCATCAACTCAACGCAGACCACGAAGTAAGCGAAGGGATCGAGGCTGACGATGCAAATGCCGCTAGCCGCAAAAGCAGGGTTAACATTCGCTTTCCTGGCGCTGACGCTATCTTCCGTTTTGCACGCGGCCGAGCCGCAGCTTGCCGGTCCGCCGAATGCTGCGCCGGCGATCCAGCGTGCGCAGCCGCAGGCGCCGGTGATCCATACGCGCGGCAACTTTTTGGCGCTCGGGGTCGGCAAGTCGATCGTGGTCGATCTGCCGCGCGATGCCAAAGACGTACTGATCGCAAATCCGGCGATCGCCAACGCCGTGATCCGTTCCGCGCGCCGCGCCTACCTGATCGGCGTGAAAGCAGGGCAGACCAATATCGTCTTCTTCGACGAAAGCGGCCAGCAGATCGCGGCCTACGACATCGAGGTCGCGCTCGATGCGGTTGGTGTGCGGGCGGCAATCCAGCGGCTTGCGCCGACTGCGCAGGTCAAGGTTGATTCGATCGGCGACAGTATCGTGCTCTCCGGCTCGGTCGCCTCTGCCGCCGAATCTCAGCACATCTTCGACACCGCCGTGCGCATGGTCGGCGATGTCAACAAGGTCGTGAACGGCCTTACCATCCGCGACCGCGAGCAGGTGATGCTGAAGGTGACCGTCGCCGAAGTGCAGCGGAATATCCTGAAGCAGCTCGGTGTCGATCTGAATGGCGCCAGCATTAATGTCGGCAGCGCGGTTGTGAATTTTGAGAACACCAATCCGTTCTCGGCGCAGAACACATTGCTTTCGACGAGCAACATCCGCCCGACATTGACCTTGCCGAATGGCGGCACCGTCAGCGCGACCATTCGCGCGATGGAGCAGGCCGGCGTCATGCGCACGCTTGCAGAACCCAATCTCACCGCCATCAGCGGTGAATCCGCGCGCTTCCTCGCGGGCGGCGAGTTTCCGATTCCCGCAGGGCAAAGCTGCGATGCCAACACCGGTCAGTGTCAGGTGCAGATCCAGTTCAAGCAGTTCGGTGTCGCGCTCGAGTTCACGCCGGTCGTGCTTTCCGAAGGCAAGATCAGTATGCGGGTCTCTACCGAAGTCAGCGAGCTTTCCTCGGAAGGCGCGATCCGTCTTTCCAGCGTGACGATCCCGGCACTTCGCGTTCGCCGCGCCAACTCGACCGTTGAGCTTTCCTCGGGCGCTTCGCTGGTGATGGCCGGCCTTTTGCAGGAGCAGACCAAGCACAATCTCAACGGTCTCCCAGGGCTGATGAATCTTCCCGTGCTCGGCACGCTGTTCAAAAGCCGCGACTATCTCTCCGGCCAGACCGAACTCATGATCATGGTGACGCCGTATGTCGTGCGCGGGGTTGCGCAGCAGGAAATCGCCCGCCCTGACGATGGCTTCTCCAATCCTTCCGATCAGTCGGCTGTTCTGCTCGGGCGTCTCAATCGAATCTACGGCGTGCCCGGTTCGAACGAGAAGAATCGTCTGAAGGGCAACTACGGTTTCATCCTGGATTGAGTGTTTGGAGCGTAAGATGTCAGTAATCAGCGTCCTTCCCAGCCGTGTTCGCGCGGCACTCCTGATCGGGCTCGGCTCGTTCGCGCTCGTCGGCTGTCAGACCGACCGGATCGTGACCGGCACGGTGCCGTCGGACTACCGCGACCGCCACCCTATTCAGGTGAATGAAGGCACGCGCTCGGTGCAGATGTTCGTAGGCTCCGGCCGTCTGGGCCTGACGCCCGAACAGCGGGCGCTTGCCGGCGGTTTTGCTTCGCAATGGCGCCGCCACGGTTCAGGCCCGATGACGATCGAATTGCCGGCCAATGTCGCGAACGAAGTTTCGTCAAGCCGTACCGTGCGCGAATTGCGCAGCTTGCTCGTTTCTTCGGGCGTCCATCCGCGCGCGATCCAGATTCAGGCTTATCAATCCGATTCACCGTCGAATGTCGCACCGATCCGGCTGACCTTTGCGGCGATCACCGCGCAGGTCGCAAGCCGCTGCCACGCCGGTCAGGAAAATCTAGGCACCAGTCAGAATTTTGAAGGCCAGCAGAATTACTCGATGCGTAACTTCGGCTGTGCGACCCAGCATAATCTCGCTGCCCAGGTCGCCAATCCGGAAGATCTCGTGCAGCCGCGCGCCGAGCAGCCTTCTTACGCTGCGCGCCGCAAGACTGTTATCGAGAAGTACCGTCAGGGTCAGGACCCTTCGACGAATTATCCGAACTCCGCAAAGGCGAGCTCGATAGGTCAGTGATGAGAGCCACTCCCGTACTCGACACTCATATCCCTGCGATCGAACCGGAGCGCCACATCGCTCCGGTGCCGCGCATCACGATTCAGGCCTTCTGCGAAACGCCGGAGCTCGCACACGCCGTCCAGGGCGGTGCGGCGGACCGGCGCATGGCTCGCGCGCACGTGAAAGTTTCGATGGGCGGGCTGCCGGCTGCGGAAGAAGCCTATCGCGGCTCGGCTACGCCGAACGTAATTTTCATCGAGTATAACGGTCACGCCAACGCGCTCTTGGAAGGCCTCGATCGGCTTTCGCAAAGCTGCGACGCGGGGACCAAGGTCGTTGTCGTCGGCCGCGTGAACGACATCATTCTCTACCGCGAACTCGTGCGCCGTGGCGTGAGCGATTATCTTGTCGCGCCGCTTGCTCCGCTCGACATCGTCGCCTCGATCTCCGGTCTTTACGGCGCTTCCGACGCAAAGCCGGTCGGGAAGGTTGTCGGCGTGATCGGTGCTAAAGGCGGCGTCGGCGCTTCGACGGTCGCGCACAATATCGGTTTTGCGATCGCCCGCGATCTTTCGATCGACGCGGTCGTTGCCGATCTCGATCTCGCTTTCGGTACCGCCGGTCTCGACTTCAACCAGGACCCGCCGCAGGGAATTGCCGACGCGGTGTTTTCGCCGGATCGCGTGGACGGCGCTTTCATCGACCGCCTGCTTTCCAAGTGCACGGATCACCTGAGCCTGCTCGCAGCGCCCGCGACGCTCGATCGCGAATATGACATTTCGCCGGAAGGTTTCGAGCCGATCTTCGATACCTTGCGCGCGTCGGTGCCCTATATCGTTCTCGACATCCCGCATATTTGGAGCGGCTGGGCCAAGCGCGCGATGCTCGGCGCCGACGATATTCTGATCGTGGCTTCCCCGGACCTCGCCAATCTTCGCAACGCGAAGAATATGTTCGATCTTGCGAAATCCTCCCGGCCGAATGACCGCGCGCCGATGTATCTCTTAAATCAAGTCGGTATGCCGAAGCGCCCCGAAGTGAAGACCGCGGATTTTGCGAAAGCCTTGGGCGCGGAACCGATTGCCTCGATCCCGTTTGAACCGCAGCTTTTCGGCACCGCCTCCAATAACGGCCAGATGATCGCGGAAGTCGCAGCCAAGCATAAGACCGCGGACACTTTCCTTCAGATCGCGAAATCCATCACCGGCCGTACTGAATCGAAGAAGCAAAAGAACGATCTGCTTTCGCCGCTGCTCTCGAAGATCAGAGGCCTGCGGAAGTAATTCGCGAGTTCGGGGTCCGGAATGTTCGGTAAACGAGGAAACAGCGACGGCGGCGTGCGGGAAATGCCGCACGTACCGGCACAGCCGGCACCAGCTGCCGCGCCTGCGCAGATGCTGCCGCCTGCGACGGTCTCTGACTTTGCGCCGAAAAACGGAGCGAGCGCTCCCGCCATGCAGTCGCCGCCGTTGGCGCCGGCAGCACCTCCGCCGCCGATGATGAGCAACCAGCGCTCCGAGACCTTCTACGAGGTCAAAGGGCAGATTTTCGGTGCGCTGATCGAAGCGATCGATCTGACGCAGCTCGCAAAGCTCGAGCCGATTGCCGCGCGCGAAGAAATTCGCGACATCGTCATCGAAATCATCACCATCAAGAACGTCGTGATGTCGATCGCCGAGCAGGAAGAACTGCTCGACGATATCTGCAACGACGTGCTCGGTTATGGGCCGCTGGAGCCGTTGCTCGCGCGCGACGACATCGCCGATATCATGGTGAACGGTGCGAACACCGTTTACATCGAAGTCAAAGGCAAAATTCAGCAGACCGGAATCCGGTTCCGCGATAACCAGCAGCTTCACAATATCTGTCAGCGTATTGTGAGTCAGATCGGCCGCCGCGTCGACGAATCGTCGCCGATATGCGATGCCCGCTTGCCGGATGGTTCCCGTGTCAATGTGATCGTGCCGCCGCTCTCGATTGACGGGCCCGCGCTTACCATTCGTAAGTTCAAAAAAGACAAGCTCAAACTCGCCGATCTCGTAAAATTTGGCTCTGTCTCGCAACAGGGCGCGGAACTTCTGCGTATCATCGGCCGCTGCCGCGTGAACACGCTGATTTCCGGCGGCACCGGTTCCGGCAAGACCACGCTCTTGAATTGCCTCACCGCGCATATCGATAACGACGAGCGTATCATTACCTGCGAAGACGCAGCCGAGTTGCAGCTGCAGCAGCCGCACGTCGTGCGCCTCGAAACGCGCCCGCCAAATCTCGAAGGCGAGGGTCAGGTAACGATGCGCGATCTCGTGCGCAACTGTCTGCGTATGCGCCCGGAACGCATCATCGTCGGCGAAGTCCGCGGCCCCGAAGCGTTCGACTTGCTGCAGGCTATGAACACGGGCCACGACGGCTCGATGGGTACGCTGCACGCGAATAGCCCGCGTGAGGCGCTTTCGCGTCTCGAATCCATGATCACGATGGGCGGCTTCGCGCTTCCGCCGCGTACGATCCGCGAAATGGTGGTGTCTTCGATCGACGTCATCATTCAGGCGTCGCGTATGCGCGACGGCTCGCGCCGCATCACGCACGTCACCGAGGTGGTAGGCATGGAAGGCGAGGTCGTCACCACGCAGGATCTCTTCGTGTTCGACTATCTCGGCGAAGATCAGAACGGCAATATGCTCGGCCGCCACCGCTCGACCGGCATCGGTCAGCCGCGCTTCTGGGATCGTGCGAAGTACTACGGTGAGCAGAACAAGCTCGCGTCGGCGCTCGATGGTGCCGAGATCGACGATGTGTTGGGCCGCTCATGAGTTCGGTCGCATTCGCATTCCTGATTACGGTCGCAGTCGGCGGCGTGCTCTATGTTTTCATCTATCCGATGATCTCGGGCGAAAAACGCGTCGAACAGCGGATGAAGGAAATTTCTGCGGACGAAATCCAGGCGAAGCGCGGACGTAAGGCTGCGGACGCCGTGACGTCGCGCCGGCAGCAGGTCGAAGACTCGCTGAAGCAGCTTGAAGCCAAGCAGAAGAACGCGAAGAACCCTCCGATCGAGATCCGGATCCAGCAGGCGGGCCTCTCTATCTCCAAGCGCCAGTTCTACATTTTCAGCGCGCTCGCAGGTGTCGTGAGTTTCGTCCTGATGATGTTTACCTCCGGTATGGGACTTATGCTTGCCGTTCCCGCCGCTATTGCCGGCGGTTTTGGTATTCCGCGCTGGGTCATCGGCTTTCTGAAGAAGAAGCGTGAGAGCAAGTTCATCAATGAATTGCCGAACGCGATCGACGTGATCGTGCGCGGCGTCAAGGCGGGCCTGCCGATCGGCGACTGTATCCGAATCATCGCGAACGAAACCTCCGAGCCGGTGAAGGGCGAATTCCGCCAGATCGCCGAAGGGCAGGCGGTCGGTATGTCGCTGTCGGATTCGGCCGCAAAACTATACGAGCGCGTTCCGCTTCCCGAAGCGAATTTCTTCGGCATCGTGCTTGCGATTCAGCAGCAGGCCGGCGGCAATCTCTCCGAAGCGCTCGGCAATCTTTCGCGCGTTTTGCGCGAGCGTAAAAAGATGTCGGCCAAGATCAAGGCGATGTCGATGGAGGCCAAGGCGTCCGCGGCCATCATCGCTTCGCTCCCCTTTGCCGTTATGGCGCTGGTTTACCTCACAAGCCCCGGCTACATCGAACTGTTGTGGACCACGCCCACAGGCCGCGTGCTGATGGCTGGCTCGGCGGTGTGGATGCTCATGGGCGTGATGGTCATGCGCAAAATGATCAATTTCGATTTCTAAAGGCGAGATTCCGATGGTCGATCTGATCTACGAAAGACTTGCCGACGCGCGTTTCATGACGACGCTGTTCACCGCAATCGCGGTGATTGCGACGATCTATACGCTCGCGATGCCCTACATCTCCGGCGACGGTCTCGACCGGCGCATGAAGACGCTCGCAGTTGAGCGCGGTCAGATTCGCGCCCGCGAGCGCGAGAAGCTTGCGCGCGGCGAGAAGGTCAACCTGCGGCCGACGCCGAAGGCGTTCATGCAGAATATCGTCGAGAGCCTCGACCTGAAAAAGTGGCTCGGCGAAGAAGAGGCAAAGGCAACGCTGGTGCAGGCGGGTTATCGAGGGCAGGGACCGCAAGTCACCTTCCTCTTCTTCCGCATGGTCGCGCCGATCGCGATGTTTTTCTTCGCGGTGTTCTACATTTTTATTCTGGTGCCGATTGCCCAGCCGACGACGGTGAAGATCGGAATGTGCATCGGGGCCGCTTATCTCGGCATCAAGTTGCCGCAGCTCTTTCTGAGAAACGTGATTACGCGCCGCCAGCAGTCGATCCGCCGCGCCTTTCCCGATGCACTCGATCTTCTCCTGATCTGCGTGGAGTCCGGTATGTCGATCGACGCCGCCTTCAAGCGCGTCAGCCAGGAAGTAGGCTCGCAATCGGTGCCGCTCGCGGAAGAGCTCACGCTGACGACCGCGGAATTGTCTTATTTGCAGGACCGCCGTATGGCGTTTGAGAATCTTGCGAACCGCACCGGCATCGACGGCGTAAAGGCGGTCTGTACTGCGCTGATTCAGGCGGAGCGCTACGGCACGCCGCTCGCGCAGGCGCTTCGTGTGCTGGCGCAGGAAATCCGCGACCAGCGTATGTCGGAAGCCGAGAAGAAAGCAGCAGCGCTGCCCCCGAAGCTCACTGTGCCAATGATCCTGTTCTTCCTGCCGGTGCTCTTCGTCGTCATCATGGGTCCGGCCGCGATCCGGGTGATGGAGCTCAAATAAAAAACGCCCGCGCGAAGCGGGCGTTTTTATTTAGTCAATCCCACGAATTCAGGATTGAGTGCGTGGTGTATTCCGCGGCTGCTGTTGCTGCTTGATGAGATCGCGCAGCGCCGCGATATTTGCGTTGGCTTCTTCCGGCGGCAGGTCGCCGGCCGCGATCTTCTCCGCTTCATCGAACTTGCGCTGCAGTGCCAGCGAGAGAGCGAGATTCTGTCTCACGCGCTTGTCCGCGCGCGGGCTTGCTGAAGCGCGGCGCAGGGTGCTTTCCGCGAGCTTCAGTTCTTTCGAGAGAATGTAGGACAGGCCGAGGTTGGAGAGTACCGAAGGTTCTTCCGGCACGATCTTGAGCGCGGTCTGATAATAGCGGCGCGCGGCCTTGTAGTTGCCGAGCTGGTCGTTGATTGCGCCTTGCGCGTTCAGGATGCGCCAATCGGGCTGGTCGGGCGTATGCGCGCGGGAAAGCACGTCAAGCGCCTGTTGCAGCCGGCCGGATTCGGCAAGCGCGCGGCCATATTCGCCGGCGAGCGCCTGATGCTTAGGATTCTTGATCGTTGCCTGTTCGAGCACGGCGACCGCCTGTGCGTTCTGCTCGGTGCGGCGGAGCGCCTGGGCATAGGAAATCGCGATCTGCGGGTCGGCGGGTTTTGCCTTGTATTCCTCGCTGAGCCGGTCGAGATCGTCGCGCGGGTTCGGCGCGGCCGTCGAAAACGGGTTCCGGATCGAGCCGGTGATGTCGCTGCTATTCGGCTTGTTCGCACAGGCGCCGAGCGTAGCTGCGAGCGCCACGACGACGGCGAGCTTTGAAACGCTGCCTTGCAGGCGCTGTTTCGGGGTGGCGGGATTACACTGCATACAAATTACTCCGCACGGGCACGGCCGACGCGCGGCGCCGGAATGCCCGGCAAAGCAATAGAGAATTAACCCTAACGGCCAGTTAAGCCCGCTTTCATGGGGTTTTTGGGCGTGTTACAGGGCAAAACCACTGGAATCCTTGCCCTTGCCAACACCCCTGCACTCCGCCTTGTCCGCCGCAAGCGCCGCCGCGAAACCCGTCTGGTGCGTGGACGATCAGAACTGGAAATCGGTCAGCGAAAAGCTGCCTTCCGCGGCACGCGCCTTTGCCGAGGCTTCCGGCTTCAAGCCCGATGAGGGGCGACATCTGATCCTGCCCGATGCCAAGGGCAGCATTGCCGGGTGCCTATTCGGCCTCGGCAAGCGCGGCGACAAGAATGTCGATCTGTTGCTCGTGGGTAAGCTTGCGGGGCTTCTTCCGGAAGGCGATTGGAAGTTTTCGGAAGCGCCAACGGACGCAAGACTCGCGACGCTGGCTTTTGCGCTAGGTTCGTACCGCTTCGCGAAATATCGCGAAAACAAGAAAAAGAAGCCGCGCCTTGTGGTGCCTGCCGGCGTCGATGCGAAAGAGATTACGCGCATTGCCGAAGGTATGTCGCTCGCACGCGATCTCGTGAACACGCCCGCGAACGATCTCGGTCCCGCCGAACTCGAGGCTGCGATCCGGTTGCTCGCGAAAAAACATGGTGCCAAGGTTTCGAGCATTGTCGGCAAGGATCTGCTCAAGAAAAATTTTCCGCTGATCTATGCCGTGGGCCAGGGTAGCGAACGTGCGCCGCGTCTCGTTGAGTTCTCCTGGGGTAAGCCCGCGCATCCCAAGCTGACTTTGGTCGGCAAGGGTGTCTGCTTCGATACCGGCGGTCTCGACATCAAGCCCGATGCGGCGATGCTCTTGATGAAGAAAGACATGGGTGGTGCAGCGGCAACGCTTGCGCTGGCGTATATGATCATGGACGCGAAGCTGAAGGTTCGTCTGCGCGTGATTATTCCCGCGGTCGAGAATTCGATTTCCGGCATTGCGTTCCGGCCCGGCGACATTTTCAAAAGCCGCAAGGGCATCACGGTAGAAATCGGCAACACTGATGCCGAAGGCCGTCTCGTGCTTGCCGACGCGCTTGCGCTCGCGGACGAAGAAAAGCCGGAGCTGATGATCGATTTCGCAACGCTGACAGGTGCCGCGCGCGTGGCGCTCGGTCCGGAAATTCCACCCGCATTCACGCATGACGACGCGCTATGGAACGCACTCGCAAAACATTCCGCGAAAGAATCCGATCCGCTTTGGCGTCTGCCGCTGTGGCAGCCTTATATGGAAATGCTCGGCTCCAAGGTTGCCGACACCAACAATGTCGGTGGCGGTCATGCCGGTGCGATCACGGCCGCACTCTTCCTCTCGAAGTTCGTCGCGCAGGCAAAGAGCTGGCTGCACCTCGATATCTTTGCGTGGAATCCGAAAGAGCGGCCGGGAAGGCCCGAGGGCGGCGAGGCACATTCCGTCCGTGCGCTGTTTGCGCTGTTAACCGAGCGCTACGGCTGAGACTTGCGCCGCTAAGCGCAGCCTGAAATGATACGGCTCCGAAACGATTTTTCGAGTGAGCCGTGGCCGTCGACCTCCGCCCATCGCAAGCGCTGAAGCTCCTGCACGATTTCAACTACGAAATGGTGCGCGATGACGATCGCGATTTGACTGCACGGCAAGTCACGATTCTGCTGACTGTTTATCTCGAGCCTCCGCCGCACACGGTGCGTGGGCTGGCCGCGAAACTGAACGTGACGAAGCCCGTGATCACGCGCGCACTCGACACCATGGGCCGCATGGAGTTGCTCCAGCGCCGCCGCGATCCGGC
Source organism: Rhizobiales bacterium Ga0077548 (assembly GCA_001464215.1). GTDB lineage: Bacteria > Pseudomonadota > Alphaproteobacteria > Rhizobiales > Xanthobacteraceae. The sequence continues at coordinate 33,660 of LNEZ01000040.1, forward strand.
CGACCGCCGGAACGTACTTGTGCAGCGAACTGTGAAGGGCGCGCTTTATGTCGAGCGTCTCGCCGATCTCATGGTCGCAAAATCGAAAGCACTGCCGTTATGAGCGGCTTCGACAAACGCCTTACACCGGCGCGGCCTGATCTCGCGGCTTCTTCTTTGCGCGGCAAGATCAACGCTGCGCGTTACGCCGATGGCGTCGTCATGCAGGTCATCGACGTTTCCGCGCCGCTCAGGAATGCGCCGACTTCGGAGGCCTCGCTCGATACCGAAGCGCTGCATGGCGAGCGTGTGACGGTTTACGAAGAAACTGACGAAGGCTGGTGCTGGGGCCAGCTTGCGCGCGACGGCTATGTCGGCTGGCTGCCGTCGAATGCGCTCGCAAAGGAATCCTTGGCATCTACCCACCGCGTAAAGGCGTTGCGGACGTTCGTGTTCTCAAAACCCGATATCAAGTCGCCGCCGATCGCCGCGCTGTCTTTCGGCAGCGAATTCTCGGTAATGCGAGAAGAGGGAGGCTTTGCCCTTGCCGCGAATGGCGGCTTCATTGCGAGACAGCATATTGCGCCGAAAGATTATCGGGAAAGCGATCCGGTCGAGGTTGCAAGACGCTTTCTCGGAACACCCTATCTATGGGGCGGGAAAACTTCCGCGGGCCTCGATTGTTCGGGCCTGGTACAACTCGCGCTGCAAAGCACCGGCATCGAATGCCCGCGTGACAGCGATATGCAACAGAAGATTGCAGGCGCCGTTTCCTTCTCAGGCGACGAGAAAACACTTAAGCGCGGCGATCTGGTTTTCTGGAAAGGCCATGTCGGCTTTTACGCAGGCGAGGGAAAGCTCCTACACGCCAATGCGTTTCATATGGCAGTCGCGGAAGAGCTGCTTCGATATGCGATAGAACGCATCCGCGCCGGCGGTTCTGAAGTATTGGAAGTGCTTAGGCTCTAGCTGGTTTGCTCAGTTTCAAGCGAGAAAGCAGCGGCGAATAGCGCGCGGGTATAATCGCTTACCGGTGCCTTGAAGAGCTTTTCCGCCGGACCCTGTTCGACGATCTTGCCGTCTTTCATCACCATCACATGGCTTGCAAGGGCCGCGACCACGCGCAGGTCGTGGCTGATGAACAGATAGGTCAGTTCGCGCTTCTTCTGTAAGTCGCGCAACAGATCGACGATCTGCGACTGCACCAGCATATCGAGCGCGCTGGTCGGCTCGTCCAGCACCACGAAAGTCGGCTCAAGCACCATCGCGCGCGCGACCGCGATGCGCTGGCGCTGACCTCCAGAAAATTCGTGCGGATAGCGGTGCCGGGTCGCGGGATCGAGCCCAACATCCTTGAGGGCCGCGGCCGCGCGCTCGTCGCGCTCCTCCGGGCTCATCTTGGGTTGATGCACGCGCAGGCCCTCGGACACGATGTCGGTGATCGACATACGGGGCGAGAGCGAGCCGTAAGGGTCCTGAAACACAATCTGCATATCGCGCCGGAATGGGCGCATCGCCTTAAACTTAAGTCCTTGAATGGGCTTGCCGAGAAATACGATCGGCCCTTCGCTAGAGATCAGGCGCAGGAGTGCGAGACCCAGCGTGGTTTTGCCGGAGCCGGACTCGCCGACCACGCCAAGCGTTTCGCCGCGGCGGATGTTGAGCGTGACGCCATCGACCGCCTTGATATGGCCGACAGTCTTTTTGAACAACCCGCGCTTGATCGGATACCAGACCTTGAGGTCGTTCGCCGAAATCATGCTCGGCGCGTCGGGTTGCGGCGGTGCGGGCTGTATCTTTGGCTCAGCCGCGAGTAGCGCCTTGGTATAAGGATGCTGGGGGTTCTTGAAGATTTCCTCGACCGGTCCCTGCTCGACGATCTTGCCCTGCTTCATCACACAGACACGGTCCGCGATCTTGCGGACGATATTGAGATCGTGCGTGATGAACAGCATCGCCATGCCGAGACGGCCTTGCAGTTCTTTCAGTAGCTTCAGGATTTGCGCCTGCACGGTCACGTCGAGCGCGGTGGTAGGCTCGTCGGCTATGAAAAGCTCGGGCTCGTTTGCGAGCGCTAACGCGATCATCACGCGCTGACGCTGGCCGCCGGAAAGCTGGTGCGGGTAGGAGCCGAGCCGTTCTTCCGCGTTCGGAATACCGACTTCTTTCAGCAATTCGATCACGCGCTTGCGCGCGGCTTCACCGTGCATCCCGCGATGGACTTCTAGCATTTCAGTGATCTGCTGACCGATCGGATGCAGCGGATTGAGCGAGGTCATCGGCTCTTGAAACACCATCGTGATGTCGTTGCCGCGTACGCCGCGAATTTCCTGCTCGGGCAACTTCAGGAGATCGCGGCCCTGAAACAGCACTTCGCCGCTCGGGTGGCTCGCCGACGTTGGCAGAAGGCGCAGCACAGAGAGGCCCGTGACGGACTTGCCGGAGCCGGACTCGCCGACTACCGCAACCGTCTCGCCCTTCTTGATGTTGAAAGAAATGCGGTCGACCGCGAGCGTTTCGCGCCCGCTTTGCCGGAATGCGACGGAGAAATCCTTGATTTCGAGAAGCGCGGTCCCGCTCATGAGAAGGTCTTTCGCGGGTCGAAGGCGTCGCGGACCGCTTCGCCGATGAAAATCAGAAGCGTGAGGAGCGTCGCGACCGTGAAGAAGCCGGTAATCCCGAGCCACGGCGCCTGCAAGTTATTGCGGCCCTGATTGAGCAATTCGCCGAGCGACGGCGAGCCGGGCGGCAGACCATAGCCGAGATAATCGAGTGCCGTCAGCGTCATCACCGAGCCCGAAAGAATGAACGGCATGAAGGTGAGGGTCGCCACCATCGCGTTCGGCAGAATGTGACGATACATCAGAACCGAGTTGGAGACGCCGAGCGCGCGCGCTGCCTGCACATATTCGAAATTGCGTGTGCGAAGAAATTCGGCGCGCACCACGCCCACTAGAGACGTCCATGAGAACAAGAGCAGGATTCCGAGCAGGATGAAGAATCCTTGCGGCAGCACCGCCGCGACAATCAGCAAAACATAAAGCGTCGGTATCGACGTCCAGATTTCGATGAAGCGCTGGAAGGTGAGGTCGACCCAGCCGCCAAAATAGCCCTGCACAGCGCCCGCGGCGATACCGATGATGGAAGACAGTATCGTCAGCGTCAGCCCGAAAATCACGGAGATACGGAAGCCGTAAATCATGCGCGCGGTCACGTCGCGGGCCGCCGTATCAGTGCCGAGCCAGTTCTGGTCGAGGTCGCGGCAGCTCTTTGCGTCAGCTTTCTTAGCGACGGCGGCCTTGCACTCCTCTTCCGTGTACATCCATGTCGGTTTCGATGGCGCCGGCGTCGGCACGTCGTAGTTGATCGTGGAGTAATGAAACGGAATAAGCGGCCACAACATATAGCCGTTTTTTTCCTTGATCAGCTTCTGCACTTCCGGATCGCGATAATTCGTTTCCGTTTCGAAGTCGCCGCCGAAGGCCGTCTCCGGATAGAACTGGAAAATCGGGTAGTGCCATTTGCCGTCATAGGAAACGAGGAACGGCTTGCTGTTCGCAATCAACTCGGCGCCCAATGAGAGCACAAAAAGAAACGAGAAAATCCAGAGCGACCAGTACCCGCGGCGGTGACTCTTGAAGTTCTGCCAGCGCCGCTTGTTGATCGGAGAAAGTCGTTCCTGCTTCGTCTCCACTTTTTCCTTGTGCTGCTCGAGCACCGGCGTCTGCGTGATCTGCTCCATGGCTCAGACCTCGCGCGATTCGAAGTCGATGCGCGGATCGACCCACGTGTACATGAGGTCGGAAACTAGGTTCACGGCGAGGCCGAGCAGCGAGAATATATAGAGTGTCGCGAATACCACCGGGTAGTTTCGCTTCTCGACCGCTTCGAAGCCGAGCAGACCGAGCCCGTCGAGCGAAAAAATCTGCTCGATCAGAAGTGAGCCAGAAAAGAATGCGCCGATGAAGGCGCCTGGAAATCCGGCGATGATGATGAGCATCGCGTTCCGGAATACGTGACCGTAAAGCACGCGCCGCTCCGAAAGGCCCTTCATGCGTGCGGTGACGACATACTGCTTGCGGATTTCGTCGAGGAACGAATTTTTCGTGAGCAAGGTCATGGTCGCGAACGAGCCGAGCAGCATCGCCGTGATCGGCAGCGTGAGGTGCCAGAAATAGTCGCCGATCTTCGCGTACCACGACATCTGATCCCAGTCGGGCGAAGTGAGGCCGCGCAGCGGGAAGGCGGAGCTAAGCCCCCACGGCAGATTGAGCGAACCGCCTGCGAACACGACGATCAGGAAAATTGCGAACATAAACGCCGGAATTGCGTAACCGATGATGACGATGACCGAGGTCCAGCCGTCGAAGCGCGTGCCGTCGCGGACTGCTTTGGCGATCCCCAGCGGAATCGAAATGAGATAGGTAAGCAGCGTCAGCCAGAGCCCCAGCGAAATCGAAACCGGCATCTTCTGAATAATGAGATCGAGCACTTGCGCATCGTGGAAATAGCTGCGGCCGAAATCGAAGCGCGCGTAATTCCACAACAGTAGCAAAAAGCGTTCATGCGCCGGCTTGTCGAAGCCGAACTGCTTTTCCAGATCCTTGACGATCTGCGGGTCCAGACCCTGCGCGCCGCGATAACGCGAGGAGGTCGTGTCGAAGGTGCCGCCCGGATTGTTTTGCCGGTAAAGCTCGCCGCCAGAGCGATTGAGCCGGTCGGAGGTCGAGACATCGGCGCCGGTGAGCTGCGCGATCGCCTGTTCGACCGGGCCGCCCGGCGCAAACTGAATTACCAGAAACGAGACCAGCATGATCCCGAGAATGGTCGGAATGATGAGGAGCAGGCGGCGAACGATATAGGCGAGCATTCAGGCTCCTGCGGCAATATCTATAAACAAACTGCGCGGGTTACGGCTGCCGGTCAATCGGCGCGGGCGCGCCACCATGTCTCGGGGATTGCGCGCCCATAACGCGGCTTTTCTTTGGGTCGCGCGAACACGTCCCAATACGCAATCCAGTGGGTGCCTTTGTTCCACTGCGGAATCCAGTAATGGCTCGCCCGCAGTACGCGGTCTAGCGCACGGCACGCCGAGGTGAGCGATTCGCGCGTCTTCGCCTCTACGATCTTCTCGATCAGCGCATCAACGACCGGATCGGAAATGCCGGGGAGGTTTCGCGAGCCCGTCAGCTTCGCCGCGTCCGACGAGAAGAACGTGCGGAGCGATTCTCCCGGCGTGGCGCTGGTCGAAAAACGCTGCACGGTGATGTCGAAGTCGAAGGTCTGGATGCGCAGCTGGAACTGCGCCGGATCGACCAGGCGCATATTCGCGTCAATGCCGAGACGGCGCAGGTTGGAAATGATCGCGCTGTGATGCGGTTCGAACGAAGTCGAGTTGTTCAGGAACTCGATCGTGAACGGCTCGCCTTTGGCGGTCATCCGCTTGCCGTCTTTAATCTCGTATCCGGCTTCGCGAAGCAAAACGCCTGCGCGGCGAAGAAGATTGCGGTCCTGACCCGAGCCGTCCGCCTGTGGTGGCACATAGACCTCGCCGAAAACCGCTTCATCGATCTTGCCGCGAAACGGCTCGAGCAATGCGAGTTCTTCAGGCGAGGGCTTGCCCTGTGCCGCCATGTCCGAGTTCTGAAAATAGGAAAAGGTGCGGTCGTAGGAACCGTACATGAGGTTCTTGTTCATCCATGGAAAATCCATGGCGAGCCCGAGCGCCTCGCGCACGCGCTTGTCCGAAAACTTTTCGCGGCGCGTATTGATGAACCAGCCTTGCGCGCCCGAAGCGGTTTGATCGGGCAGGATTTCCTGCTTCACGCGACCGTCGCGTGCCGCGGGAAAGTCGTAGCTCGTTGCCCAGATGCGCGAGGTAAATTCCTCGCGGAAGAGGTAATTTCGCGCTGTGAAACCCTGAAAGCCGACGTCGCGGTCGCGATAGAATTCGTAACGCACGGTCTCGAAATTGTGCAGGCCGCGGCTGACGTTCAGCTTTTCGCCCCACCAGTTTGTAACGCGGTCATATTCGATGAAGCTGCCGGGCTTGAGGCGTCCGACGCGATAGGGGCCGGAGCCCAACGGCGCGCTCAGCGTCGCGTCGTCGAAATTGCGCCCTTCGTAATATTTGCGCGAAAGAATGGGTAGTGCTGCGACAGTCAATGGGGTCTCGCGTCCGCGGGCCTTGATGAAGCGAACGGATAAAATGTCGTCACCCGCGGCTTCCGCGCTTTCGACGTCTCTCAGAATGATGCGAAAGAGGTTGTGGCCGATGGTCCGGAGCGTGTTGATCGACCAGGCCGCGTCATGCGCGGTGAGCTTGGTGCCGTCGTGGAATTGCGCTTCCGGCCGGATGCGAAAGCGATAGGTTAGGCCGTCTTCGGAAGCCGCGACCGAACTTGCAGCCAGTCCATACATTGCGTCGGGCTCGTCGAGTGCGCGTACCATCAGCGACGCGAATGTTAGCTCCATGCCGAGCGCGCCGTCGTTCTTCTGCGAGTAGATATTCAGCGTGTTGAACGTCTCGAGATTCTGGTTGAACTGACTGGACGAACCGATCTGCGAGAACGCGCCGCCCTTCGGCGCGTTGGGGTTCACGTAATCAAAATGCGAGAATCCCGCCGGGTATTTTAGATCGCCGAACGCCGAAATGCCGTGGCGCTCGGTCTGCGCATTCTGTGCGCGCAGTGGAAAGGCCGCCGAAACGCCGGTTGCTGCACCAAGCACGAGCAGCGAGCGGCGCGAGAGACGAGAGCGTGACGTCACTTCTGCGATCCCACCTTCGCGGCGCGATCCTTGTCGAACCACCAGATGTCGGGGAAGCCGATGGAATAGTCCGGCAGCTTGTCTGGTTTCCCGAAACGGTCCCAGCGTGCGACGCGCGAAACCCCGATGCTCCACATCGGCACGACATAGTGATTCCACATCAACACGCGGTCGAGCGCGCGGGTCGCGGCAATCAGTTCGGCTCGGTCTTTCGCAAACACCACGCGGTCGATCAGCGTATCGACCGCTGCGTTCTTGATGCCTGGATAGTTCTGCGAGCCCTGCCGGTCCGAGGACTCTGTGCCGAAGTAATTGCGCTGCTCGTTGCCAGGCGAGAGCGACTGTCCCCAGCCGCCGACAAAAGCATCGAAGTCGCGCGAGCGGACACGGTTCTGATATTGCGAAACGTCGATCTGGCGGATCGTGAACTGGATGCCGAGCCGCTTCAGGTCTTCTCCGTAGAACAGAATGACACGGTCGAAGCTCGGGCTCGCTATGATGAATTCGATCGTGAAAGGTTCGCCCGTCTTCTTGTTGACGAGTTTGCCGTCCTTCACTTCGTAACCGGCTTCCCGGAACAGTCTTGCGGCTTCGCGCAAGTTAGCGCGGACCGATTCCTGCGTGTCGTAAACCGGGTTTTTGAAGACAGTCGTGAAAACCTCGGCGGGTACCTTGCCGCGCACGGTTTCCAGAATCTCCAGCTCTTTTCCTTCCGGCAGTCCGGAAAAGGAAAGCTCCGTGCCGCTGAAGTAGGAGTTGACGCGCTGATACTGTCCGAAGAAAAAGTTCTTGTTCATGTTCTCGAAGTTCATCGCGTAATTCAGCGCCAGCCGGACCCGCGGATCGGAAAACTTCTCGCGCCGCAGATTGAAGATGAAAGCCTGCATCACGCCGCGCGCACGATCAGGAAATGCTTCGAGCAAAAGGCGCTTATCCGTCACCGCGGGAATGTCGTAGGCGGTCGCCCAGTTCTTGGCGACGTTCTCCACCCGGAAGTCGTATTCGTCCGCCTTGAAAGCGATGAGTTCGGCCGAGTCGTCACGGAAATACTCGTAGCGGATCTCGTCGAAATTATCGGAGCCGGCTTTCACCGGCAGCGAAGCGGCCCAGTAATCTTTCACGCGCTCGTAAACCACCGTGCGGCCAGCAATAAAGCTCTTGATCTTATATGCGCTCGATCCGAGCGGGGGCTCCAGCGTGCCGTTTGCGATGCTGCGCTCTTTTCCCTGCGCATCTTTGCCGGTCCACCAGTGTTTCGGCATCGGCGCGATCTGCCCGACGATCTGCGGCAGTTCGCGGTTGCCGGGCTTGTCGAAAGTAAAGGTGACTTCGCGCTCGCCGGTTTTTTCCGCCTTCACGACATGGCTGTAATAAAAGCGCTGCGTCGGGCTGTGCTCTTTGAGCATTTCAAGAGTCCAGATCACGTCTTCCGGCGTGATCGGCTTGCCGTCGTGCCAGCGCGCATTCGCCCGGAGCTTATAGGTCACTGAGGAATAGTCGGCGGGATAGCGCACCGATTCCGCGATCAAGCCGTACTCCGTCGCAACTTCGTCGAGCGACGCGGTCATCAGGGTGTCGTAGAGATTGGTGATCCCGTGATTGAAGCTATCGAAGTTGCCGTCTTGCCCGAGGCGAAGCAGGCCACCCTTCGGCGCTCTCGGGTTCACATAAGAGAAGTGCTTGAAGTCCGCCGGGTACTTCACATCGCCCATCAGCGAGAGCGCGTGGCGCCAGGGCGTTTCCTGGGCGCTCGCTTGCAATGGTGCCGCGAAGGCGAGGAAAGCGAGAAGGAGAGTCCGCGTAAGATTCGGCGTCACAAGTACCTCCGTCGAACCCCCGTCGGTGAGGGGTCAATTTCGGGGGCGATTATGACCGTTTTGCGCGGGCGCGCCAAAGCGCCCACGCAATCTCGCGATGATTTGAGGAAAAACCGGCTTTTATTGCTTGGCCGGAGCGTCTTTCTTCTCGCCGTCCTTTTTCTGCCCATCGGGAGCGGAAACGGCGACCGGCTTCGGCAGTTCGGCCGGCGAGTCGGACTGTTTGTTCAGATAGACGATGACGGCCGCGCGATCGGTCGCACGGCGGATGCCGAGGAAGGTCATCGACGTTCCGGGCACTACCTTGCTCGGATTCTCTAGATACCTGTCGAGCTCTTCGAAGGTCCACTTGCCCTTCTTGTTCTTCATTGCGTTCGAATAGGTGAAGCCGCCATGCGTCCCGACGTCGTTGTTCACGACGCCATAAAGGCCGGGGCCGACTTTGTTGGCGCCGCCTTTTGCGAATTCGTGGCAGGCAACACACTGGCGCGCGACCGACGCGCCCTTTTCAGGATTGGCTTCGTTGAGCAGGTTCGC
>LNEZ01000041.1 GCA_001464215.1 Rhizobiales bacterium Ga0077548
GCGAAGATGCCGTTCGTTACGATGCTCAGAGAGAGAACGAAGAGCAGGGTACCGAGAATGGCACCCATGATTTTATTGAGTTCAAAGCTGTCCATCGGGCAGCGATTCCGGTGTTTTGCCGCCGGCGTCCCGGCGTGAGGCCCCATTAATCAGCGCCAGACGTAACGCTTTGCCCGATAGGAGGCAACCCGTATAACCCGGCCGCCGCTGCTACCTTCTGCCGCCTCGAAAGAGGCCGGAAACAGCGGGTTTCTCGGGTGTTTTATGGCTCCTCAAGGCGCGCCTCGTTCCGATCTGATCGTGCTGATTCCGGCGCGAATGCAGGCAACCCGTTTGCCGGGGAAACCGCTCGCCGACATTCACGGGCGGTCGATGATTCTCCACGTCCTCGATCGGGCACGGGAAGCCGGTATCGGCGAAGCCGTGGTCGCGACCGACGACGGCACCATCCGCAAGGCGGTCGAGGACGCGGGCGGGCGCGTCTTGATGACCAGCGCCGATCACCAGACCGGCTCCGACCGTATTTTCGAAGCGCTTGGGAAAGCCGATCCCGCGGGCAGAATTTCGATCGTCGTGAATTTGCAGGGCGACCTTCCGACCATCGAGCCGGAATCGATCCGCCGCGTAGTCGAGCCGCTTTCTGATCCTCTGGTAGATATCGCGACGCTCGCGGTCGAGATCAAAGACGAAGACGAAAAGCGAAACCCGAATGTCGTGAAGGTCGTCGGCACGCCGGTGAGCGAAAATCGTCTCCGCGCACTTTATTTTACGCGCGCGACTGCGCCCGCGAATGACGGGCCGCTTTATCACCACATCGGAATCTACGCATATCGCCGCGCGGCATTGGAGCGTTTCGTGAAAATGCCGCAAGCGCCGCTGGAGCGGCGCGAGAAGCTGGAGCAGCTCCGTGCGCTGGAAGCCGGAATGCGGATCGATGTTGCAATCGTTGACGCCGTTCCGCTCGGTGTCGATACTCCCGCCGATTTGGAGAAGGCCCGCGCGCTGCTCGCTGGCAAGATGAGAAAAACCTGACATGGCCAAGAAGAACACCATCGTCTTTCAGGGCGAACCGGGCGCGAATTCGCACATCGCCTGCCTTGAGCGTTTTCCGGATTACGAGCCCGTGCCTTGCGCGACCTTCGAGGACGCCTTCGCGGCGGTCTCGAACGGCGAGGCTACGCTCGCTATGATTCCGATCGAGAATTCGGTCGCGGGCCGCGTCGCCGACATTCACCACCTGATGCCGCATTCGGGTTTGCAGATAGTCGGCGAATTCTTCCTGCCGCTGAGCCATCAACTGATGGCGATCAAGGGCGCATCCTTGAAGACGGTGAAGACTGTGCAGAGCCATGTGATGGCTTTGGGTCAGTGCCGCAATGTGATCCGCGAGCTTGGGCTGACTTCGGTGATAGGCGCGGATACGGCGGGCTCCGCGCGGCAGATCATGGAAGCGAAAGACCCGACCCGCGCCGCGATTGCGTCTGCGCTTGCTGCCGAGATTTATGGCCTCGATATCATTCGCGAGAACATCGAGGACGAAGACCACAATACGACGCGCTTCATCATTCTTCAGAAAGAGAAGTCATGGGCGAAGCCGGACAACGGTGTCGTCGTGACATCTTTTGTTTTCAAGGTGCGTAACGTTCCTGCCGCGCTCTACAAGGCGCTCGGCGGTTTTGCCACCAATAGCGTCAATATGACGAAGCTCGAATCGTACCAGATCGACGGGAATTTCTTCGCGACGCAGTTTTACGCCGACGTCGAAGGACATCCCGACGACCGCGCGTTGAAATTCGCGCTCGAGGAACTGGGTTTCTTCTCGGAAGAGTTGAAGATTCTCGGCGTCTATCCGGCGCACCCGTTCCGCATGAAGGCGCGGAACGAAGCCAACTAATCGAAAACGCTTGCTCCGCGTTCGACGAAGGCTTTGATGAGATGATGCGCGATCGCAATCGGCGGCGGCGCGAAGAAGCGTGCCGGATGCTTGCCGGTGAGCAACAGCTTGCACTCGTCTTTCGTGACCCAGCGTGCGGCCTCAAGCTCCACTTCGTCGATCTTGAGTCGGTTTGATTTCGCTTCGACGAAGCAGCCGATCATGATCGACATCGGAAACGGCCAAGGCTGCGACGCGAAATACGCGACACGGCCTGCCGGAATTCCGGCTTCTTCCAGCGTCTCGCGCCGCACGGCTTCCTCGATGCTTTCGCCGGGTTCGACGAAGCCTGCGAGCGCCGACCACATACCGGGTGGAAAGCGCGTTTGGCGTGCGAGCAGGCATTGCTCGCCGTCGATCGCGAGCATAATCACGCAAGGATCGGTCCGCGGAAAATGATTGGCGCCGCAAGCCGCGCAATCGCGCCGCCACCCGGCTTGCGCGGGCGTTGTCGGTTTCCCGCAGTTCGCGCAGAAGCGGTGCCGCTCGTGCCAAAAGAGCAAAGCCTTAGCGGTCGCAAGCGATGACTGGTCTTCCGGCGGCACCAGTCCCTGCAAAGCGATCGAGCGCAGATCGACCACAATGAAATCGCCGCGTGCCTTGATAGCGTCGATACGTTCAGAGGGAATCGCGCGGGCAAAATGGCCACGCCCGCTCGTGTCTTTGCCGAGTAGTGCAGCCTCCAGTGGCTCGCCTGCAATGGCCGCTTCGTCATTCGTGAGCCCGGCATCGAAGTTGTCGCCGCGCTTGGCAAGCAGGAAAGACTCGCCCGCGAGCACGAAATTGCGCGCGTCTCTGCGAAGCGATTCGACCAGCGCAATGTCGCCGCGCTGTTCGCTCAGGCGGTCGAGGGCGGAGCCTGCGTAAGTCAGTCTGGTTTCGGGTAAGGACATAAAGGGCGTCTTGTTTGAGCGAACGCTGGCACGAGGTCAGGCGCGCGGCAATCCAGTCATAGCGTTTTCCAGCGAAGTGGGAACCGGTTCGCGTGAAGAAAACGCATCAAAATAAAAAGATAGAGCCCAGCTTTGCTGGGCTCTATGCACGCATGGCTAATGCGCTTCTGAGCCGCGCGATCAATTCGCCTAGTTCCGTTTCACTGTACGGAATACGCGCGCCCGAGCCCCATACCGGTCCTGGCCAGGCCGCATCGCCTTCGTTTCGCGCAACGATATGAATGTGCAACTGGCGCACGATATTGCCGAGCGCGCCGACATTGATCTTGAGACATTGCGTGACCGCGCGCAGCGCGGCCGATACTTGTGCGATTTCTTCCATCACCGCCGCGCGGTCCGAAGCCGAGAGTTCGAATAGTTCGACCGCGCCCTCCCGCTGCGGCACCAGCACCAGCCAAGGAAACCGCGCGTCGTCCTGTAGCCGCACTTCGCAGAGCGCGAGCTTGCCGACCCCAAAGGAGTCGGCAGAAAGCCGCGGGTCGAACGAAATTTCTTGCGCTATTTTCTGCGTCATTTTCGGCGAATCCCCTTCAATCCCGGGAACAATATTGTGAAATTCCGGCTCGCGCTTGCCTTCCGTGGCAGGTCGCCCGATATAGAGAGCGGGAGGTTGGCGGTGGACGTGCCACTCGCCAACCGGGTCAGGTCCGGAAGGAAGCAGCCCTAACGAGACCGGATCGGGTCATCGTTCCAGCCTCCCACCTCATTTCTAGGAACGCGGCCGGGATGGACGATACGCCCAAGAAAAATGCGACCGGGCAGGGCGGCGCCTCGTTGTTCGGCGATCAGGCCACCGGATACCGCGTGCTCGCGCGTAAATACCGCCCGCGCAATTTCGACGATCTCATCGGCCAGGAAGCGATGGTCCGCACGCTCTCGAATGCGTTTGCGAGCGGCCGCATCGCGCAGGCTTTCTTGCTGACCGGCGTTCGCGGCGTCGGCAAAACCACCACCGCCCGCATTCTCGCCCGCGCGCTGAACTACGAGCCGAAGTCCGGCAGCGACACCGGCCCGACGCTCGATATGCCAGAGTTCGGCAAGCATTGCGAAGCGATCATCGAAAGCCGCCATGTCGATGTGATCGAGATGGACGCCGCCTCGCATAACGGCGTGGACGACATCCGCCAGATCAACGACGCAGTGCGCTACACGCCGGTAAGCGCGCGCTACAAAGTCTATATTCTCGACGAAGTGCATATGCTGAGTGGTCAGGCGTTCAATGCGCTCCTGAAAACACTGGAAGAACCGCCGGCTCATGCGAAATTCATTTTCGCGACGACCGAAGTGCGGAAAGTCCCGGTCACGATTCTCTCACGCTGCCAGCGCTTCGATCTGCGCCGGATCGACGCCGATACGCTGACAAAGCATATCGGAAAAATCGCCGAGGCCGAGAAGATTGACGCCGAGCCAGAGGGCTTGGCGCTGATTGCGCGAGCCGCCGAAGGTTCGGTTCGCGATGCGCTATCGCTCTTGGATCAGGCCATCGCGCATGGCGGCGCCAGCGTGAAGGCGGCCGAAGTGCGCGAGATGCTGGGCCTCGCCGACCGCACACGCATCATCGATCTGTTCGAGAGCCTGATGAGCGGCAATATCGCGGGAGCGCTTAAGCTCTTCCGTGAGCAATACGATCTCGGCGCCGATCCGGTTGCCGTGCTTTCCGATCTTGCCGAATTCAGTCATCTGCTGACGCGCTTCAAGATCGTGCCGTCTTCTTTGGAAGACACGAGCCTGGTCGAAGCCGAGCGTAAGCGCGGCCGTGAATTGTCCGGGCGGCTTTCGATCCGCGTGCTGTCGCGTGCGTGGCAGATGTTGTCCAAGGGCCTTTCGGAAGCGTCTTCTTCGGGTAAGCCCGCGCAGGCCGCCGAAATGATCCTCGTTCGTCTCGCTTATGCGTCAGACCTGCCGACCCCGGATGAGGCGATCAGGATGCTCGGTGACGGCGGCGGGAACGGTGTCAGCGCTTCGCCGGGTAACGGCGGTAGCATACCTTCCGGCGCGCCACGGATGCAGATGAGCGGCAACGCCGTAGGCCGCGCCGTATCGCGTCCGGCCACAGCGCCCGATAACGCGCCGCAACTGCATTCGCTCGAAGACGTCTATGCGCTGGCGAAAGAGAAGCGCGATCTGGTCGTGCAGGACACGCTTAAGAAGTTCGCTCGGCTGATCAAGATCGAAGAAGGAAAAATCGAACTCTCGCTCGATGAGGGTGCGAGACCGAATTTTGCAGGAGACCTCGGCACCAAGCTCAAGCAATGGACGGGAAGGCATTGGTTTGTCGCCGTCAACTCACGCGAGCGCGGAGCGGAGACACTCGAAGAAAAAGAGAATAATTCGCAGGCACAGCTGAAAGCCGACGTTCGTCAACATCCGGCGGTGCAGGCGGTGCTCGACGCATTTCCGGGGGCGGAGATCACCGCGGTCCGCCGTAAGGTTACGATGCAGGAATCCGAAAATCCCGGCGGCGATTTCGATGCGCCGGTCGAGAACGAAGAAGAATAAGGAGCGAGCGAAATGCGCGACATGATGGGCATGATGGGGAAGATCAAGGAGCTGCAGGCGAACATGGAGCGTATGCAGGCCGAACTTGAGACGCTCGAAGTCACCGGCAGCGCCGGCGGCGGGCTCGTCACGGTCGTGACGACTGCGAAGGGCGCGGTCAAGAAAGTTTCCATCGACGCGAGCCTGATGAAGGCCGACGAAAAGGAAATCGTCGAGGACCTCATCGTTGCGGCAAGCGCGGACGCACGGGCAAAGTCCGAGAAGCTCGTGGAAGAAAAGGCAAAAGCGCTGACCGGCGGCCTGCCGCTCCCGCCGGGAATGAAACTCTTTTAAAAAATGCGCCGCGTCGTCGCCGGGCCGGAAATCGAACGGCTCATTCAATTGCTCTCGAAACTGCCGGGGCTCGGCCCTCGCTCTGCGCGCCGCGCGGCACTTCATCTTTTGCGCAGACGCGAAGAGTTGATGGAGCCGTTGACCGCCGCACTCGGCGACGCGATCGAGAAGATCGTGGTCTGCGACACCTGCGCGAACATCGATACGCGCAATCCCTGCATGGTTTGTGCCGACCAGACCCGCGATGCTTCGCTCTTGGTCGCGGTCGAGAATGTCGCCGATCTTTGGGCACTGGAGCGCGCGGGTGTGGTTGCGGGCCGCTATCATGTGCTCGGCGGCACGCTGTCCGCGCTCGACGGCATCGGCCCGGACGATCTGAACATTACTTCGCTGGTTGACCGCGCGCATGAGCCGGAAGTCAAAGAAGTGGTGCTGGCATTGAGCGCGACCGTCGACGGGCAAACCACCGCGCATTACATCACGGACCTGTTGCGCGATGCCGATGTGAAGGTGACAAGGCTCGCGCATGGCGTACCGGTCGGCGGCGAGCTCGATTATCTCGACGAAGGCACGCTATCTGCGGCGATACGACAGCGGACCTTATTTTAGGAGATTGCGATGCGCGCTGTTCTGGCGCTCGTATTTACATTCGCTGCCACCATTGCGCAGGCGCAGACGGTCTCGTTGCCAAAGCCGCTTGTCGCAACCGCATTTAAGCTAGCTGAGTGCGAAGTGGAGATCGACGACGCCATCAAGGGTCTTGAGTTCGCAGGCGAGCTAAGCGGTGGTTTGAAGCTGGTCGAGGTTTCGTGCTGGCGCGCGGCCTATAATTTCGGAAGCATTCTGTTCGCGCTAAATCCGAAAGAGCCTGAGAAGGCGCGCCTGCTTCGCTTCAAAACGATCGGGGAAAAGAACAAGCTCGTCGATACGCATCAGTTGTCATCGCCGGGTTACGACGAAAAAACAAAACTATTGTCTTCGTTTCATAAGGGCCGCGGCGTGGGGGATTGCGGAAGCTCCGGGCAATGGCGCTGGAGCGGCACGGATTTCACGCTTGTTCGCTTCTGGAACAAAGACAAATGCGACGGCGAGCCGTTCGATACCGACGAGCATCCGGCAAAATATCTCGTTTATCCGCCGAAACAGAAGCAGCAGAATAAGAAGTAGTCACTTTTTCTCTATCTCCAGCGCCGCGAAATGACCGCGCAGTTGCAACCACCACAGCAAGAGAATGCTGGGAATGGCGGCGAGTGCCGTCACTACGAAGAACCAGAACCATCCGGTTGCTTCCGCGACATAGCCGCCGCTTGCGGCAAGCACGGTGCGGCCGACCGCGGCGATTGCGGAAAGCAGTGCGAACTGGGTTGCCGTATGTGCCCGTGCGCCGCATAGCGCCGAAAGATACGCCACGAAAATCACGTTCGCCGCGTTCGAGGTGAAGTTCTCGACGATGATGGTGAGAGTCAGCGCCGAAACATCCGGCCCGACCCACGCGAGCCACGAGAACATCAGGTTCGATAGCATCTGGATGATGGCCGCGATCCAGAGACAGGTCGTGAGCGGCAGCGCTCGAAACAACGCGCCGCCGGCAAGTCCGCCGATCACCGCGGCGGCAAATCCCACGCCTTTCACGACCGTTGCATAGGTCGCAAGACTGAACCCGGTTTTCAGCACGAACGGTACGGTGAGTACGCCCGCGAAGGCATCGCAGAATTTGAACAGCAGTACGAAGACAAGAACCGAAATCGCGAGCGGCCGCGAAAGAAATTCGTAGAATGCGTCGAAAGCGGTCGTAAACACGCGAACTACAGGCGAGCGTTCGTCGTAAGCGTTCTTTTCCTCGGTGGGCTCTTTTGCAAGAAAGGCCGCTATCATGCCGACCGCGACACAAGCCGCAGCCGCAATGTAGGAAATCTTCCATGCGGTAAGCTGCGAGACGCCGGTCGCCTCGAGATAGGCGACGAGCAGCAGTGCGCCTGCGCCCGAGAGCAGGAGCGCCACGCGATAGGCGAGGATGTAACTGGCAATGCCCGCCGCCTGTTCTTCCTGCGGCAGGCTCTCGACACGGAAAGCGTCAATCACGATGTCCTGGGTCGCGGAAGCCGCAGCGACCATGACCGCCGCGACCGTGACATAGAAAACCGAAGTTCTCGGATCGGAATAGCCGAGCACGATGATCGCAGCGATGAGAAGCAATTGCGAAAGAATGAGCCAGCTTCTGCGGCGGCCGAGAAGGCGCGTCAGTATGGGAATGTTGAGCGCGTCCACGAGCGGTGCCCAGAAGAATTTGAAGGTGTAGGGCAGGCCGACCAGCGAGAAGAGGCCGATGGTTTTCAGATCGATCCCGCTCTGGGTGAGCCACGCCTGCAAGGTGCTCGTGACCAGCGCGAGCGGAAGGCCTGCGGAAAACCCCAAGAGCAGCACGATCAATACGCGCGGGCGCGTATAGACCACGATCGCCTTCAGCCATTTCTCGGAAGCGGTAGACGATTGCGTGGATTCGGCCATGTGCGCTTGTCGCACAGACGCGCGTATTTGGGAATCTAGTCGCGGCCGCCGAGTTTGAGTTGCAGCGCGACCGGCGCCGGCGTGCCGGTTTCCTTCGGCGCCGTGCTGTCGTCT
This sequence comes from Rhizobiales bacterium Ga0077548, assembly GCA_001464215.1. Lineage (GTDB taxonomy): Bacteria > Pseudomonadota > Alphaproteobacteria > Rhizobiales > Xanthobacteraceae. The sequence continues at coordinate 8,341 of LNEZ01000041.1, forward strand.
TCAAATTCGAGCGCGACAATTTTATCGCCCCGTCTTGCAACCTTGTCTGCCGAAATCAGCACTGCGGCAACGTCGTCGGAAGTCTGCGCGAAATGGCTTTGCAATTTGACAGCGCGCTCGCGCAGGCGGACAACATCTTCCACGATCTTTCCTACTTCGACCTGGATTTTCTCGGCCTGATCGCGCATCTGCGCATCGCGCACGATGGCCTGCACGACCTGAATCGCAAGCATAAGCAATGACGGAGAAACCAGGATCACCCGCTCGCGAAACGCTTTCTGGACCGCGTCGTCGCAGAATTCGTGCAGTTCCGCATAAACCGACTCCGACGGCACGAACATCATCGCGATGTCCTGCGTCTCGCCGGGAATGAGGTAGCGCTCGGCAATGTCGCTGACGTGCTTGTTGAGGTCCTGTTTCAGCCGCGTGAGGGCCACGCGTCGCGCGTCGTCCGTCTGGGCTTCGCGAAACGCGGTAACGGCTTCGAGTGGAAATTTCGCGTCAACTGCGAGCGGGCGTTCGTCGCCCGGCAGGAAGATCGCGCAGTCCGGGCGCTTGCCGGTTGAAAGCGTGTATTGAAATGCATAGGCATCTTTATGTAGTCCGTCGGCGACGATCGCTTCCATGCGCCCCTGGCCGAAAGCGCCGCGCGCCTGCTTGTTCGCGAGCACATCTTTTAGCGTAACCATGTGGCTGGTGAGCTCTGCCATCCGTCCTTGTGCGGCATCGACCACCGCAAGCCGCTCATGCAGCTTCGACAGGCCTTCAGCGGTCGATTGCGCAGCAGTCGTCATGTTCTCGCCGATGCGATGCGTGACCGCGTCGAGCCGCTCGTTCACTGTGCGCGCCAGTTCTTCCTGCTTCGAGCCAAAGCCCTGCGCCAGAAACTGCACCTGTCCGGTGGTGGCCGACTGCGCCTTCAACAACTCGAACAACTGCTGCTGCAATTCCTCGACGCGAAGCGATTGCTCTTGTGCTTCGAGCGAGCGGACGCGGCTCTGGCGGCTCTGTGCAAACAGCAAACCGACCAGCAACAGCACGCCGAGCCCGCTTAAGGCAGCGATAAAGACGCCGAGCGTCACGTTCATGTCGTTGATCGAAAACAGGATTTCGCTCATTGCGCCAATACTTTCCGCCTGATTCTATCCGGAACGAACGGGGAACATCTCACCTGAAGCCTTGCAGGGCAAGGGTGCCCGCCCGCGTTGACCACAATCGAGCGATCACTTACTTCCCGCGCATGATCCGTCCGATTTTGCAGCTGCCCGACCCCGTTCTGCGCAAGGTTTCGAAGCCGGTCCAAGAGATCGACGGCGAAATCAAGAAGCTGATCGAGGATATGTTCGAGACGATGTATGACGCGCCGGGCGTGGGCTTGGCTGCGATCCAGATCGGTGTCGCCAAGCGCGTGGTCACGATCGACGCAACGCGCGGCGACGACGAAAAGCAGCCGATGGTCTTCATCAATCCGGAAGTGATTTCCGTGTCCGATGAAAAGGATTCGAAAGAAGAAGGCTGCCTTTCTATCGCGGAATTCTACGAAGAGGTAGAGCGTCCTTCCGAAGTGAAAGTCCGCTACATGGACCAGAAGGGCAAAACGAAAGAGATCGAGGCGGATGGTCTGCTCGCCCGCGCCTTGCAGCACGAGATCGATCATCTGAACGGTGTCCTCTTCATCGACCACATTTCGAAACTGAAGCGCGACCGCGTCACGAAAAAATTCACGAAGGCTGCGAAAACGAACAAGCGCACAGCGGCTGCCGGCTAGTAAGCCGCGAAAGGAATCTTTTGCGCGTCGTATTCCTGGGCACTCCCGATTTTGCAGTGCCGGCCCTCTCGGAGCTGGTCGCGCGCGGGCACGAAATCGTGGCCGTCTATTCGCGCGAACCGGCGGCTGCCGGGCGCGGCATGGCGGAGCGCAAGTCGCCTGTGCACGAGCTAGCCGGGAAATTCGGAATCGCCGTGCATCACCCGAAGACGCTGCGCGGCGAAGATGCGGCGGAACTGTTCCGTTCGCACGCCGCCGATGTCGCGGTCGTAGTCGCTTACGGATTGATTCTGCCGAAAGCGATTCTGCAAGCGCCCGCGCATGGGTGTCTTAATTTGCACGCGTCGCTTCTTCCCCGCTGGCGCGGCGCGGCCCCCATTCATCGTGCGGTTATGGCTGGCGACAAGGAAACCGGCGTGATGGTGATGCAGATGGAAGAGGGGCTCGATACCGGCCCGGTGGGTTTGGCCGAGCGCGTGACCATCGGCGAGAATGTCACGACCGGCGAATTGCACGACAAACTGAGCCTGCTCGGCGCCGACCTGATAGCGCGCGGGCTTGCTGCAATCGAGCGTGGTTCGCTTTCCTTCACCAAGCAGGCGGACGAAGGCGTGACCTACGCGAACAAGATCGAAAAGAGCGAGTCGCGTATCGATTGGTCGAAGCCTGCGCGCGAAGTTCACAATCACATTCGCGGGCTATCGCCGTTTCCCGGCGCATGGTTCGAGGCGGAGATCGAAGGCAAGCAGGTGCGTGTGAAAGTGCTGCGCTCGCAGATTGCAAACGGCGCAGGCACGCCGGGTATGGTCATCGACGATCAGCTTACCATCGCGGCTGGTGAAGGCGCGGTACAACTCGTCGAAGTGCAGCGTGCGGGCGCAAAAGCCATGAGCGCAGAGGAGTTCCTGCGCGGCGTGAAGCTCACGAAAGGCGCGAAAGCCGCCTGATGCCCCGCTACAAGCTCCTCATCGAATATGACGGCTCGCCGTTTCAGGGCTGGCAGATACAGGATACCGTTCTCACGGTCGCGGGTGTGCTCGAAGCGGCCCTCGAAAAACTTTCCGGTGAGCGCGTGAAAGTTTTCGGCGCCGGGCGTACCGACGCCGGCGTCCATGCGCGCGGTCAGGCCGCGCACATCGATTTAAGCAAAGACTGGGAAACCGACGTGATCCGCGACGGAATGAACGCGCATCTGCGGCCGCATCCGGTGGCGATCCTGTCGGTGGAAAAGGTAAGCGAAGACTTCGACGCGCGTTTCTCTGCGGTCAAGCGTCATTACGTTTATCGGATTCTAAATCGCCGCTCTGATCTTGCGCTCGACCGCAACCGGTTCTGGCGTGTCACGCGTCCACTGGATGAGCGGAAAATGCACGAAGCCGCGCAGTATCTTGTCGGCAATCACGATTTCACGACGTTCCGTTCGACCGAATGTCAGGCGAAATCGCCGTTGAAGACACTGGATGTTTTGAATGTGACCCGCGCCGGAGAGGAAGTCCGCATTGAGACCAGCGCGCGATCGTTCCTGCACAACCAGGTTCGCTCGATCACCGGTTCGCTGGAACAGGTGGGGGAGGGCAGATGGACGCCCGCCGATATGAAACGCGCGCTCGAAGCGCGTGACCGCTCGGCCTGCGGCCCGGTCGCGCCGCCGGACGGGCTTTATCTGATGCGGGTGGATTACGCGAAGTAGCGCGTCAAAACGCGCAGATAAACCTGTGTCAGTTTCTCGATATCGGAAACCGGCACGCGCTCGTCGATCTTGTGCATGGTTTGGCCTACGAGACCGAATTCGACCACCGGGCAATAATCCTTGATGAAACGCGCGTCCGAGGTGCCGCCGGAGGTCGAGAGCTTCGGCGCGGTACCCGTCGTCTCCTTGATCGCATCGGAAACGAGATCTGTGAAGGCGCCCCGCTGCGTCAGAAAGCAGTCGCTTGAGGGCTCCCAGTCGATCTGAAACGGCGTATCGCCGACCGCTTGCATCACCCGCTGCAAGACGAGATCGCGCAGGCTCTCCGCCGTATGCAAATCGTTGAAGCGGATATTGAACTGTGCGCGGCCTTCGGCCGGGATCACGTTGAAGGCGCGGTTTCCGGTCTCCAGCGAAGTGATTTCGAGGTTCGAGGCGTCGAAATGCTCGGTGCCCTTGTCGAGCGGCTCCCCGCTTAATACCGCGACCGCGCGGATCAGCGGCGGCACCGGATTGTCGGCGAGATGCGGATAGGCGACGTGGCCCTGCAGGCCCCGGAAAATCAGCGTGCCTGAGAGCGAGCCGCGCCGTCCGATCTTCGCCATATCGCCGAGCGCGCCGACATTGGTCGGCTCGCCCACGATGCAATGATCGAACCTCTCGCCGCGCTCGCGCGCCCAACGCAGGAGCTTGCGCGTGCCGTTAACGGCGGGGCCTTCCTCGTCGCCGGTAATCAGAAAAGAAATCGTGCCGCGCTTCGGTTTGCCGAACTGGATCGCGGCAGCGGCAAAAGCGGCAATCGCGCTTTTCATGTCGCAGGCGCCACGGCCGTAGAGTTCGCCGTTCGCGATGTCGCCGGAGAACGGCGCGTGCGTCCAGCTTGCTTCATTGCCTGGAGGAACAACGTCGGTGTGGCCGGCGAATACGAAATGTGGAGCGCCGCTGCCGATTTTTGCGAACAGGTTGTCGATGTCAGGGGTGTTCATGTCCGAAAACGGCACGCGATGCACTTCGTATCCTGCATCGCGCAGAACTCTACCGAGCGTCTCCAGCGCGCCGCCTTCCGCGGGCGTCACGGACGGACAGCGGATCAGCGCCTGTGCGATTTCAAGGGCGGTCAGCTCAGACATTTCCAAACTTGTGCTTTTCGCGATAGTCCTCGTAGGACTCTAGAATCGAAATCTTCTGCCAGATTTTCAGGCTCAGTCCGCCCGCGACGTTCTGCAAATCGCTCGCCGCGTCGATCACGACCTCATCGGGCAGCTTCTGGGCATATAGGGCCGCGAGCTTCGAGCCGAGCGAGAGCATGACACTGCAAAACCCGAGATAGCGCGTGAGATCCTGACGCGTCATGCCTTCGGTGCTGTCGGAGCTTAAGAGTTCGCTTGGGTCTTTGCTGAATTGATGCATATCGATGACGTGCACGATCGAGCGCAGTTCGTTCAGATCGTTCAACGCGCGCGTTCGGGAAATGCGCGCCTCCAGCGAGAACAGGAAGTAGATCGCAACACTGATGAAAATGATGAGGTTCGTACCCGCTTCGAGACCTTGCAACAGGTTGATGAGTTCGACTTCCCCGGTCTTCACCTGGATGGCGTGAATGAGAAACGCGATGATGCCTCCTGCCGCTGCGATCAGGAGTACGATGATCGCGCGTAGCGGATAGTTCGAGGCGTTTACCGCCTGCGACTTCGCCTCGGTTTCCTTCGCCACCACAAGCAGTTCTTCGCATACGGCCGCGAGATCCGATTTCGGAAACCGGCCCGAGATGCGCATATGCAGCTCGTCGATGGTGTGGATGATCTCGTTTGATTCGAGCGCGCGGTACTTCATGGTTTTTGCGTCAGGCGAAGCGGTTTCAGGATTGTGCTTGCGGCATGGCTTCCAGCGGGTCCGGGCCGTAGCGGTTAGGCCCGACCGTTCCCCGGCGCAGGCCAAGCTCGATGAAGAGAAAGATCACATAAGCCAGAAAGAGCAGCGAGACCACTATGAGCAATGGCGAGGGCTCGGAAGCCATGCTGCCCATCATTTTGGTTTGACTGGTACTGAGGTTCGTGAGGAAAGCTAGCAGCGCGAAATATGCCGCGATGAATAGATAATGCCTGCCGCGGTCCTGCGCGCGCTTCGCCGAGAGCGCAAAGCCGCACCACAGGAAGAACAGGTTCGCGATTGCACCCGCGGTGCCACCGCCGAGATAAGCGGCGAGCACGATCACCGGCAAACCGATGACAGTGATTGCGAGAATCCCGAGCCAGTAGGTTTGACGCGGAATGCGCCCGTCGACATTTGTAAATAGTTGTAGCGGATTCATCTAAAACGCCCCGGTACTCACGCGGCACAAGCTATCAGAGTTGCGGCGCTTGGGCAGCTTTGCTTTTCGGGATGAAGGGACCGAAATAAAGCACGACGAAACCGATCAAGATGAGAAGCCAAATATACTCGATGTACTCGATCGTGAGGTAAACCCAGACAAAAGGCAGGCTCGCAACAAGGATGCCGAGCGGCACAGGATAGGCCACGCCGATGTCGCGCATACGTGCCGTTACCAGGCACATATGAAAGTAGATCGCGATCAGCGGAAACACGGATGCGAGGAAAACGGCGCCGCTACCGGCGCCCGTAGGATTGTTCAGCCCGGCCAGCGCCATGACGCCGACGAACAGAATACCGAGTTCGCCGAGCAGCCCGAGCAGGTATTTTCCCTGGCTGATCTTGCCGCGAAAGGTAATCAGTTTCCCAAACCAGCCGATTTCTTCCGCCGGCTGAACCCCGTCTTGCTCGCTCATGACACCCCCCGCCTGACAGAGGCTAGCAGGAACGGCGGTCCCCCGCACTTAGTCGCGCAATAGTTCGTTGATCGAAGTCTTCGAGCGGGTTTTCTCGTCCACGCGCTTCACGATCACCGCGCAGTAAAGACCTGGACCCGGCTCGTTCGAGCCGGAAATAGTCTTTCCGGGAATCGTGCCCGGCACCACCACGGAGTAGGGCGGCACTTCGCCCATGTAGATTTTGCCGGTTTCGCGGTCGACGATCTTGGTCGAGGCGCCTAAGAAAACCCCCATGGAAAGCACCGAGCCTTCGCGGACGATCACGCCTTCCGCGACTTCCGCGCGCGCGCCGACAAAGCAGTTGTCCTCGATCACAACCGGGCCGGCTTGCAGCGGCTCAAGCACGCCGCCAATGCCGGCGCCGCCGGAGATATGAACCTTCGAGCCGATCTGCGCACAGGAACCGACGGTGGCCCAGGTGTCGATCATGGAGTTCGCGCCGACATGAGCGCCAAGGTTTACGAAGCTCGGCATCAAGACCGCGCCCGGCGCGATGTAGGCCGAGCGGCGCACGACGCAGCCCGGCACGGCACGAAAGCCGGCCTTCTTGAAGTGTGCCGGTTTCCAGCCGTCGAATTTCGACGGCACCTTGTCCCACCACACCGCGCGGCCGGGACCGCCTTTGATGGTCTCCATGTCGTTCAGGCGGAAAGAGAGCAGCACGGCTTTTTTGAGCCACTGGTTGACGCGCCACTCGCCGCTCGCCTGCTTTTCCGCCACGCGCGCCTTACCGGCGTCGAGTAAATCGAGCGCCTCATCGACAGCCTTGCGGACCTTGCCCTTGGTCTTCGGGCCGATCTTGGCAGTGTCGGAAAAGGCTTCGTCGATAATTTTTTCGAGTTCTGCGGGCTTCACGAGGCGGCGCTCCGGTTAGATGAGGAGTGCGTTTTCCTTGGGAGCCGCGGCCTTGTCAACCGCGCAAGCCTATGGCTCGCGGAAGCGAACCGTGGCACCCGCGGTCGCGGAAAATTCGAGTACGGCGAATCCTTTGACATCTAACCCTTGCACCTCGCAGTTCTTCTGCTCGCGGATTTCGAAACGTATGTTCTTCACGCAAAACTTCTCGTTGCCGCCCCACTGAAGCGGCCGGCCTTTGCGCTCGATCGCGGTACCCGATGCATCCACCGCTTCGGCAAACGAAAACATCCGGCCTCCAATTCTGCGCGGCATTTCGGGGCGGAGGCAGGCGCCGGCGTCGATCTTCCACCAGCCTCGCGCGGTAACCGTTCCGCTTTCTTCGATGGCGAGAGCCGCCATCACGATATGCTTGGTGTCGTTGCACCATAACAGGCCCGGCGCGTTGCCTTCGCGCGCGGCGGCGAGCAGGACATCGAGAAAGTCGTGCCGCAGCACTGCATCCATCGAAAGCGTTCTGCTTTTGAGAAACGCCGCAAGCGCTGCTTCGCTTTTCGCGCCGAGCGTGCCGTCAATCGGTTCTGCATCGAAGCCCGCGAGTGTCAGCAGCCGCTGGATTGCCGCGATGCGCGCCTGGTCCGGTTCATAGCCGGAGCTTTCGGCGACATAGAGACTTATATTGTTGCCGGATTTACTCGGCTGCACTTCCGCGAACGGCAGCAACCGCTCTTCCGGCTTCGTGCATTTCTTCGCGCCCGCGAGCAGGAAATCGCCGCTACCCGTACAGAGATTGATATGCGAAGCGCTCAACGGTTGCAGTGTGCCGTAGAGGGGAAGCGCGCGGGCGTGAAGATACAAATGATCGGCGCTGACTTCGCCGCGCAGCACGGCGCGGCACGCGCCGGGATCGACGCGAAACCAGCCGCGCGTCGCAGCCGCGTTCTTTGTCTCGACACCAATAGCAGCCTCGATCACGAAGCTCGTTCGATTGCAGATTTCCAGATCGGCGCGGGCAAAACCCGTCGCAGCGAAGAAAACAATCGCTGCGAGCAGAAAACGCATCAGCGCTTGATCAGCGTGCCCGCGCCGTGATCGGTGAGCAGTTCGAGGAGAACCGCGTGCGGCACCTTGCCGTCGAGAATGACGACGCCTTCGACGCCGCGCTCCAGCGCATCGATGCAGGTTTCGACTTTCGGAATCATGCCGCCCGAAATTGTGCCGTCCGCAATCAGCTTACGCGCGTCTTTCAGCGAAAGCTCCTCAATCAGCTTCTTCGATTTGTCGAGCACGCCGGGAACGTCGGTGAGCAGAAGCAGGCGCTTTGCGGAAAGCGCGCCCGCGATCGCACCCGCGAACGTGTCCGCGTTCACGTTAAAGGTGCCGCCGTTGATGCCGGCTGCGACCGGTGCCAGCACCGGGATAAGTTCGCGGCCGAGAATCTGTTCGAGCACGGTGATGTCGACTTCAGCCGGCTCGCCGACATAGCCGAGATCGATCGCCTTCTCGATGTTGGAATCCTTGTCGCGCGTGGTGCGCGTGACTTTCTTCGCCTTGACCATATTGCCGTCTTTGCCGGAGAGGCCGATGGCACGTCCGCCCGCTTCGTTGATGAAGCCGACGATCTGCTTGTTGATGGAGCCGGCGAGCACCATCTCGACCACTTCGACCGTCTTCTGGTCGGTGACGCGCAAGCCGTCCTTGAATTCGGATTTGATGCCGAGCTTGTCGAGCATCATGCCGATCTGCGGGCCGCCACCGTGGACCACGACCGGATTGATGGCGGTTTGTTCGAGCAAGACGATGTCGCGCGCGAAATCGCGCGCCAGCTGTTCGTCGCCCATGGCGTGGCCGCCGTATTTCACGACGACGATCTCTTCGTCATAACGCTGCATATGCGGCAGCGCCTGCGCGAGAATGCGCGCTTGTTCGTGGGCGTCGGCAGGAATCGTGTTTTTGCTCATGAATCTCGGTTCCGGACTTGCCAGAACTTTCTAGCCGATTTTGTGGGCAGTAAGAAAGGCCTGACTAGCCGTAACCGCGCTCATCCATAAGCCGGATGATCGCGGCGCGTACTTCTGCAATCCCGGTGCCTTCGTAAGAAGAGGTCGGGAACACCTCGGGGAAAGCGGCCGGGCGCTTTGCGATCGCGGCGCGTGTGTCCTCAATACGCTTCGGCAGGTCGGCGGCTTTCACTTCGTCGCATTTCGTCAGCACGACCATGTAGCCGACCGCGGCCTTGTCGAATTCGCTGAGCATCTCGGCGTCGTTAGGTTTCACGCCATGGCGCGCGTCGATCAGGACGACCACGCGGCCGAGATTAACGCGCTTTTGCAAATAAACGCGGACGAACCCGCTCCAAGCTTTTACTTTTTCCTTGGCGGCTTTCGCATAGCCATAGCCGGGCAGATCGACCAGCACGAGTGAGCCGGAGGATTTAAAGAAATTGATCTGCTGCGTGCGTCCCGGCGTGATGGAAACACGCGCGAGCGATTTGCGGTTCGTGAGCGCGTTGATCAGGCTTGACTTCCCGACATTCGAGCGCCCGGCGAAAGCAACCTCGATGCCTTGCGGTTTCGGAAGCGTGTCGGGTTTGTCCGCGCCCCAGAAAAACTCGAACTCGCCTGCGAACAGTTTGCGGCCCGCTTCGATTTCGCGCGCGGTGAAGTCCATCACTGCGCACCCATCTCTTCGCTCTCGGCGGAAAGCGCAAGCCACTCGGCTTCGGCTTTGGCGAGTGCGTCGGATGCCCGCGTTCTGGCTGCGCCGAGCGAAGACGCCTCGCGCGGATTGCGGCTGTGCAGATCGGCATCGGAAAGCTGCGCGTCGAGACGCGAGATTTCTTCCTCCAGCTTCTGCACTTGCGTCTCCAGAGACGCGATCTTCTTGTTGATGTTGCCGAGCGAGGGCTTGCTCGCGGCCTTGTTTGCCGCGCGCTTTTCCTTGCCGGTCATGCGTTCGGCGCCACCGCCTAGTACGTCGCGGCGATACTGGTCGAGATCGCCCTCGTAAGGCTTCACGGTGCCGTTCGAGACGAGCCACAGGCGGTCGGCACAGGCTTCGAGAAGATGCCGGTCATGGCTGACCAGGATCACCGCACCCGGATAATCGTTCACCGCCTCGATCAGCGCCGCTCGGGCTTCGATGTCGAGATGGTTCGTGGGCTCGTCGAGGATCAGAAGGTGAGGGCCGTGAAAGGCGGCCAGGCCGAGCAACAACCGTGCTTTCTCGCCGCCCGAAAGCTGCGCGACCTTGGTGTCGGCGGCGGCCGCGGAGAATCCCATTTCCGCCGCGCGGGCGCGTATTTTCGATTCATGTGTGCCTGAAGGCATCAGATCGCGTACGTGATCGGCAGGCGATTGATCGGCTCTCAACTCGTCGAGCTGATGCTGCGCGAGATAGGCGACTTCCATCTTGGATGCGCGCACGACCTTGCCGCCATCGGGTTTCAGGCGTTCGGCGAGCAGTTTTGCGAAGGTCGATTTGCCGTTGCCGTTCGGACCCAAGAGCGCAATGCGGTCGTCTTCGTCGATGCGTAGCTCGAGATTGCGCAAAATAGGTTTGCCCGGCTCGTAACCGACCGACACGCCGTCATAAACGATAATCGGCGGCGAGAGCGTTTTCTCAGGATGCCGGATGGAAATCGCCGCCGGCGCATCTTCGATATGCGTGGCGAGCGGCTCCATTTTCGCGAGCGCTTTCACGCGCGATTGCGCCTGCCGAGCCTTCGAAGCCTTCGCCTTGAAGCGGTCGACGAAAGCCTGCATATGCGCACGCGCGGCGTCCTGTTTCTTGCGGGCCTTCTCGTCAAGCACGAGCTTCTCGCGCCGCTGGCGGTCGAACGAGGAAAAACCGCCGCGATAAAGTTTCAGCTTCTTCTGGTCGAAATGCAGGATATGCGTGACCGAGGTATCGAGCAGATCGCGGTCATGGGAAATCAAAATGATCGTATGCGGATACTTCGCAAGATAATCCTGAAGCCACAGCGTGCCTTCGAGATCGAGATAGTTGGTCGGTTCGTCGAGCAGCAACAGATCGGGCTCGACGAAAAGAAGGGCTGCGAGTGCGACCCGCATACGCCAGCCGCCGGAAAATTCCGAGCAAGCACGCGCCTGCGCCGCCTCGTCGAAACCGAGGCCGGCAAGAATTTTCGCAGCCTTTGCGGGCGCCGAGTAAGCGTCGATATCGACCAGACGAATTTCGATCTCTGCGATGCGCATCGGATCTTTGGCGGTTTCGCGCTCGATGAGGAGTGCCGCGCGCTCGGTATCGGCGGCAAGCACGCGCTCCAAGAGACTGTCCGGGCCAGACGGGGCTTCCTGCGCGACCTTGCCGATGCGCGCACGCGCGGGCTTGCGGATCACGCCCGATTCGATGTCGACCTCGTTTTCGATTGCGCGAAACAGCGTGGTCTTGCCGCAGCCGTTGCGGCCGACCACGCCGATATGCGCGCCTTCCGGAATCGATACCGAGGCGTGGTCGATCAAAAGCTTGCCCGCAACGCGGAGCGATATGTCGTCGAGAACGATCATGATTTGAGGTCTCTAAAGCACATGACCCGCTTCAAGGGAAACGGGTCATGCAATTTCGTCCGTTAACGCGCGCCGCTAGTTGTCGTTCGCGGCTTTCTTTTTCGGGACCAGCGCCCTCACGTTGTCCCAGAGTTCGATCTTGGCGCCGTTGCGCTTCATGATCACGCCCTGCTGCAACACCGAGAGGAAGTTGTTCCAGGTCCAGTAGATCACGAGACCGGCCGGGAACGAGGCAAGCAGGAAGGTGAAGATCAACGGCATCCAGTCGAAGATCATCTTCTGCGTCGGGTCCGGCGGCGACGGGTTCATCTTCATCTGCACCCACATCGTAATCCCCATGAAGATTGGCCATATGCCGAGATGCAAGAACTGCCCGAACACAGGGATCACGGTCGGATCGAACGGAATGAGGCCGAACAGATTGAAAAGATTGGTCGGATCCTGTGCGGAAAGATCGCGGATCCAGCCAATGAACGGCGCGTGACGCATTTCGATCGTCACGAACAGCACCTTGTAGAGCGCGAAGAATACCGGAATCTGAATCAATATCGGCCAACAGCCCGCAAGCGGGTTGATCTTCTCTTTCTTATAAAGCTCCATCAGCGCCTGCTGCTGGGCGGTCTTGTCGTCGGCGAAGCGCTTGCGGATTTCCTCCATCATCGGCTGCACCATCTTCATCTTCGCCATCGAGGCGTAAGATTTATTGGCGAACCAGAAGAAGAGAATCTTGATGAGCACCGTCACGATCAGGATCGAGTAACCGAAGTTCCCGGTCAGGCGAAAGAAATAATCGATCGCTTTAAAGAGCGGCTTGGTGATGAAATAGAACCAGCCCCAGTCGATCATCAATTCGAAGTTCTTGATGCTGTCGCTCTTCTCGTAGCCGTCGATGATCGCGGTTTCTTTCGCGCCGGCGAAAAACTGCGACAGGTTCTGCGCCTTGGCACTCGGCGCAACCGTAATGCCGTCCAGGAGATAATCGGACTGATAGGTTTTGACCGGACCTAGCGAGCCCGAGGAGAAGCGCGCGCTCATTGTCGCGGTCTGTGGCGGAATGAGCGCTGCCGCCCAGTATTTATCGGTGATGCCGAACCAGCCGCCCGTGGTCTTGAAAGTCTGGGCGGGTTTATCGGCAATCGAGGCATACTGAACTTCGTGCAGCTTGTTGTCGCCGGTGACGCCGATCAGGCCTTCATGAAGAATGTAATAGCCGAGCACCTGTGGCGTGCCATGGCGCGAGACCAGGGCGTAGGGAAACAGTTGCAGCGCTTGTTGCGTGCCGTTCTCGACTTCGTCTGCGATCTTGAACATATAGTTGCGGTCGATCGAGATCGTGCGGCGGAAGGTGATGCCCTCGCCGTTGTTCCATGTAAGGCGAAGCGGGCTCTCGGGCGTCAGCGCGCCGGAGCCTTCGCGTGTCCAGACCGTATCCGCGTCCGGCATTTTCGTTTTCTGGTCGCCCGCGACCCAACCGAATTCCGCATAGAACGGCTGCGGGCTGCCGGAGGGTGCAAGCAGAATGATGTTCGGGCTCTTCGGATCGACGGTCTCGCGATAGTCGTTCAGCGAAACGTCGTCGATGCGCGCACCTTTGAGCGCGATCGAACCGCGTAAGCGAGGCGTTTCGATCTGCACACGCGTGCCGGAGGCGGCGAGCACCTGATCGCGCGTAAGCGCGGCGGGGCGCTGAACCGTGCCGGGCACTTGCGGTTGGCTTTGTGTCTGCGGAGCGGCGGGCGTCTGCGGGGCGGAAGGCGACTGCGGGCCGGTCGGACTCGCGGTCGGCGCCTGCGGTCCCTGCGGCCCGGTCTTGGTTTGCTGCTGTTGTTGTTGCTGCTGCTGAATCTGCTTCTGTTTTTCGAGCTGGGGTGCTGCGAAGAAATATTGCCAGCCGACGAGCACGATCACCGAAAGGACGATCGCGAGCAGCGTATTCTTCTGGTCGACCATTCTTATTCTCCGTCGGCGGGGCTTCGTTAGCGCCGGGTCTTATGGACTTGTTTGAGCGTATTTTCGAGGCCGCCGGTGAGTTCCGGAAAACCGGCGGTTAACGCGGCTCTGCGAGCCACGACTACATAGTCAAAGCCGGCCTTGCCTGCTTGCGGCAGAACGGCGCGTGCGGCTGCTCGTAAGCGGCGCCGGATGCGGTTCCGCTCGACGGCATTGCCGACCTTTTTCGTGACGGTCAGGCCGAGGCGAAGCTCGGCATCATCCTTGCGGTCGCGCGCCTGCAAAGAAAAAGACGGGTTACCCACCCGCGTGGCTTTGGCCGCGGCGAGAAAATCCGCGCGTTTCACTATCCGGTTCATGAGGGCGAACCCGAACCGGCGTGTCCGATCAAGCCGAAAGACGCTTGCGTCCGCGCCGGCGGCGGGCGGCAAGAACCTTGGCACCGCCAAGGGTCGCTTTGCGCGCGCGGAAACCATGCCGGCGCTTGCGGACAATTTTGCTCGGTTGATAGGTCCGTTTCACGGGGCTTACTCCGCTAGATCGCAGCCGGTGGGCTACCTGAATTTGCGCGGCTCAGGTCTGGCGGCGGGAAATCCCGCGTTTCCTAGCCCCCGAAGAGGCCGCGGCAGCCAGAAATCATCTCAAGCACGCGCGCCGGGCTTATAGGGGGCGCCCCCCGGCGAAGTCAATGGAAACGCTGGTTTTCAGGCCAAAAAGTCCGCTTACAAGGGCTTTCCGCGCCTTGGCCGGACTGTCGTGATTCAGCGCTACGCACTCCGCGCACATTGTATAAGGCGCGGGCGCGAAACACGCGGGAAAACGGCTCAAGGTTGAATGCAAGATTCAGAACAGACGAAAACCTCCCGCCGCACCGGATTTGTCCTGCGCTATGTGCCCCTCGTGGTCCTGTTAGCTGCGGCAGCCGTGGTCTTCGGCTTCGGACTGCATCGCTACATTTCGTTTGAGGCTGCACTCCGTCATTCGGAGGCGCTGGACCGGCTCGTCGATAACAACCCGCTGGCGGCGTTTGCCGTCTATGCCGCGGTCTATAGCGCCGCGATCGTTTTCGCCGTTCCGGGTGCCGTCGTCTTTACGATGTTCGGCGGTTTTCTGTTCGGCGCTTTTTTCGGCGCACTCGGCGGAATTCTCGGCTCGACCATTGGCGGCGTGATTACGGTGCTCATCGGCAGCGCTTCTATCGGCGCAAGCTTGCAGAGCGCGGCACTGCCGCGCTTCCAGAGGTTCGCACGCGGATTCAGGAACGGCGCCTTCGGCTACATCGTGTTGCTGCGCCTGATTCCGATCGTTCCTTATATTGCGATCAATGTCGCGGCGGGGCTCTTCCGTGTGCCGCTCAAGACGTTCATCACGGCCACCATGCTCGGTATCGCGCCGATTGCATTCTGCTTCGGCTTTATCGGCTCGGGTCTCGATCAGGGCATTGAAAAACAGCTTCAGGCGTTCCGCGCCTGCGAGGCCGCGAATACCGGCGACTGCCGGATCGAATTCGACATGATGCATTTCCTTTCGCGCGAACTGATCGTCGGGCTGGCGCTGTTCACGATCCTTGTCTTGTTGCCGGTCATCTTCCGGAAACGCATCGCTGGTTTCCGTCGCAAGCCCCAGCAGGAAGGCGTTAAGCCGTAAACTTCGCGTGAATTGACGGGCCTCCGGCGCAGGCGCATTCTTTTCCTATGAATGAAAAATCCGAAGCTAAAGCGCGCACGGACACGGTAGCGAAGCCGCCGTTTCGCGTTGGCCTTTCCGGCAAGCTTCTGCTTTTGACGATTCTGTTCGTGATGCTCGCGGAAGTGCTGATCTACGTCCCGTCGATCGCAAATGTGCGGACGATGTGGTTGAAGGATCGCGCGGCCACCGCGCGGCTTGCCGTGCTCGCGCTCGACGCGACCCCGGACAACATGGTGCCGCAGGAACTCGCGAAGCGCCTGCTCGACGGCGCAGGCGCCACCGCGGTGGTCGTGAAATTCGGCGACACAAGGCGGTTGCTCTCCGTCGCCGATATGCCGCTTACCGTGCAGGACAGCATCGACCTGCGCTCTTATTCTTATATGTCTTCGATCATCGACGCCTTCGCGACCCTCGCCACCGGAGGCAGCCGCACCATCCGCGTTCTCGACAGCGCGCCGATGGGCGGCGAGTTCATCGAAATCATCCTGCCGGAGCGCTCGCTTTACCGCGCGATGATTTTGGCCTCGCAGAACATTCTCTGGGTCTCGCTCGTGATTTCGATCGTCACGGCGATGTTGGTCTACGCAACACTGATCTGGCTCTTCGTGCGGCCGCTGCGTAACATGACCGTTCAGATGATGCGCTTCGCGCAAAACCCGGAAGACGCGAGCCGCATTCTTTCGCCGTCGCGACGCGCCGACGAAATCGGCCTGGCAGAGCGCGAACTCGCGCGTATGCAATACGAACTCTCGCAGACGCTTTATCAGAAGAGCCGGCTTGCTTCGCTGGGCCTTGCGGTCTCGAAGATCAACCACGACCTGC
This sequence comes from Rhizobiales bacterium Ga0077548, assembly GCA_001464215.1. Classification (GTDB taxonomy): domain Bacteria; phylum Pseudomonadota; class Alphaproteobacteria; order Rhizobiales; family Xanthobacteraceae. The sequence goes on from LNEZ01000041.1 coordinate 24,472, forward strand.
GCAATCTGCTCTCTTCGGCGCAACTGATGTCGGATCGCATCGGAAACCTGCGCGAGCCTTTGGTCGCGCAACTCGCGCCGAAGCTGATGCGCGCGCTCGACCGCGCGATCTCTTATTGCCAGCAAACGCTCGCCTATGGCCGCGCGCAGGAGCCGCTGCCGATGCGCAAGAGCGTGAGCGTGGAGCATCTCGTCGAGGAAGTGCGCGATACGCTGAACCTGAACGAAAGCAGCCAGATCGGCTGGGTGCCTTCGGTCGAGCGCGGGCTGATGATGGATGCCGATCCCGAGCAGATGTTCCGCGTGCTGCTTAATCTTGCGCGCAACAGCATCGAGGCGCTGCAGACGCGCGTGCCGAACGAGCCGGCACGCGATCAGGTGCGTGTGGTCGGCCGCCGCGAAGGTGCAGTGGTCGTGCTTGAAGTGGCCGACACCGGACCGGGCCTGCCTCCGCGGACACGCGAGCATCTGTTCGAGCCGTTCCATGGTTCGGTGCGCTCGGGCGGCACCGGTCTCGGTCTTGCCATTGCCGCTGAAATTGTCCGGCTCCATGGCGGCGATATCAAACTTGTCGACGGCACCATCGGCGCGGCGTTTAGGATTTCCATTCCCGATCGCCCCGCGCAACTCGACAGCTACCGCGAGAACAAGCTGCGCGCGTAGTGAAATGCCGAAACGCTAAAACAGGAATTCTGCCATGGCGGGCGTTTCGATCTTATCCCTGGCAACTGCCGCGCCACCGCACGTTATCGAACAGCGCGATGTGATTGCCGCCGCGCCGAAAGCGCTGCCGGGATTTTTCCGCCAGTTTCCCGGCATGATCGAAGTATTCGGCAATGCCGGAATTGAGCGCCGACGCGCCGTGCGCCCGCTTGAGTGGTATCTGACGCCGCACGATTTGCGCGAGCGCTCTGAAGTCTATCTTGAGGAGGCGCTGAAACTTTACGAGCAGGTCGCAAAAGACGCGATGGATCGCGCGGGAGTGAAGCCTGAAGAAATCGACATCGCGGTCACGATTTCTTCGAGCGGCGTCGCGACGCCGAGTTTGGAAGCGCGCGTGATGAGCAGGCTCGGGTTTCGTCCCGAGACCCGTCGTGTGCCGATCTTCGGGCTTGGTTGCGCGGGCGGTGTCACCGGCCTGTCGATCGCGTCAAAATTCGCGTCCGCCGAGCCGGGCACGACCGTGCTCGTTGTCGTGGTTGAACTCTGCACGCTTGCGCTGCGTACCGACCGCGACATCAAGGAAGACGTGGTCTCGGCAGCACTCTTCGCCGATGGCGCCGCGGCACTCGTGCTTCGCTCCGGTGACAAGCAGGAAAACAAATCTCTCGCGCGGGTGAACGGATCGGCCGAACACACCTGGCCTGAGACGCTCGACATCATGGGATGGACCTTCGATCCGGTCGGGTTCGGCGTGGTGCTCGCGCGTTCCGTGCCGATGTTCGTGGAGCGCCGTATGCCGGAAATGACGAACACGCTGCTCGCACGCTGCAAGGTCGGCATCCACGATGTCGCGCGCTTCGTCTGCCACCCCGGCGGCGGCCGTGTCGTCGATGCCCTCGAAAATGCGCTGAAGCTGCAACGCGGTTCGCTCGATCACGAACGTGCGGTGCTACGCGAATATGGGAATATGTCCGCGCCGACGATTCTGTTTGCGCTCGAGCGCGTGTTTGCGGAGAAGCGCCGTGGCATACTTGCGTTAAGCGCGCTGGGACCGGGGTTCACGGCGACGATGCTGACCATGGAGACGCTCTATGCGTGATGCGATCCTGCTGCTCGGCTTCGTGACCTTGCAGCGCTTGTTCGAATTGCTGCTATCGCGGCGCAATGAAGCGCGCCTCAAGCTGCGCGGTGCGGTCGAAGTTGGTGCGAACCATTATCCGGTCATGGTGCTACTGCACGCAGCGTGGCTCGGCGTGCTGTGGCTGCTTGCCTGGAACCTTGAGCCGAACGTGCTGCTCGCGGCTGCGTTTCTGGCACTTCAGCCTTTGCGCTATTGGGTGATCGCAACCCTCGGCGACCGCTGGACTACGCGGGTCTTCGTGATTCCTGGAGCCTCGATCATCCGCACCGGCCCCTACCGTTTTTTCAGCCATCCCAACTATCTGATCGTGGTCTTCGAGATCGCGCTGCTGCCGCTCGCTTTCGGGCTGATCTGGGTCGCGGTCTTGTTTTCCGTTCTGAACGCGGCCCTTTTGGCCTGGCGTATCCGGATCGAGCAGCGGGCGCTCCATGATGCCGCGGCCACAGCCCCTGCGGCGCTTGCAAATACCGGGCAGGGCGGGTAGTTCGCTGGCCTCCAATGCGCTCGTAGCTCAGCTGGATAGAGCACCAGACTACGAATCTGGGGGTCGGGAGTTCGAATCTCTCCGAGCGCGCCATTTCTCCTTGCATATAATGAGTTCGGATTAGCCGGCCCGGCCGTTTACCGGGGCCTGCGGCATTCGAACCGGAGATATCCTGATGGCTGCCGACGCGCATTCTGGAACGCAACTCGTTCAGGTCGTGGTCCTGCTTGCGGCTGGCGTGATCGCGGTACCGATCTTTAAGCGCATCGGCCTCGGCTCGGTGCTCGGCTATCTCGCAGCCGGTCTCGTGATCGGTCCGTTCGGCTTGCGGCTGTTCTCTGATGCGCAGGCGATCCTGCATATCGCCGAACTTGGCGTCGTGATGTTCCTGTTCGTGATCGGGCTGGAGATGCAGCCGTCACGGCTTTGGAGTTTGCGTAAGGAAATTTTCGGTCTCGGCGTCGCGCAGGTTGCATTTTGCAGCCTGCTGCTCACCGGCACAGGAATGCTCTGGGGGCTTTCTCCCCTCGTCGCCTTCTTCGCCGCGGCGGGCTTCGTGCTGACTTCGACCGCGACCGTGATGCAACTACTCGATGAGCGGCGCGAAGTATCGTCGCCGCGAGGCCAGCGCATCGTTTCGATTTTATTGCTAGAGGATCTTGCGATCGTTCCGCTCCTGATTGCCGTCACCTTGCTGACGCCGGGGGCGGCAAAGCTCGCGCCCAGCGAGTTCTGGCAGGCAATCGGCATAGCCGGCGCCTCGGTGGCGCTCTTGGTCGCGGCGGGACTATGGCTGCTTAACCCGTTCTTCCGCTTTCTGGCCGAGTCGCACGCGCGCGAAGTGATGACGGCCGCCGCGCTCCTTGTCGTACTCGGTGCTGCGCTCGGGATGCAGATCGGCGGCCTCTCGATGGCGATGGGTGCGTTCCTCGCAGGTGTGTTGCTTTCCGAATCGAGCTTTCGGCATCAACTGGAAGCCGACATCGAGCCTTTCCGCGGCATTCTTCTGGGGCTCTTCTTCCTTGCGGTCGGCATGACGATCGACATTCCGCTCATGGCGCAGCAGTGGCCGCTCATTCTCGCGGGCACGCTTTCGTTCATGCTCGTGAAAGGTGTCGGCATCTACGCGGTCGCGCGTCTTCGCAGCAAACATGGCGAAGGCCTCTATCGCGCGGCAATGATGGCGCAAGGCGGCGAATTCGCCTTCGTGCTCTATGCCGCCGCGACGCAGGCCGGAATCTTCTCGACCCAGGTCAATGCGCTGATGACCGCCGCCGTGATCGTTTCGATGGCGCTGACGCCTTTGCTGGTGTTTGGGCTCCGTTGGATCATGCCCAAAGAGAAAGAATCCATGGACGGCGTCGAGGCGGCGGAAGATCTTTCCGGCAGCGTGCTGATTATCGGCTTCGGGCGTTTCGGTCAGATCGTAAGCCAGCCGCTGCTCGCGCGCGGTATCGACATCTCGATTATTGATAACCAGACCCAGATCATCAAAGATGCCGGCGATTTCGGCTTCAAGGTTTATTACGGCGACGGCACCCATCTGCACGTCCTGCACGCCGCCGGCGCGGGAAGGGCGCAGGCCATTCTCGTCTGCATCAACGATTGGGCCGCGGCAAACAAGATCGTCGAGCTGGTGAAAGCAGAATTCCCTCTGGTGAAAGTGCTGGTGCGCGCCTTCGACCGCGAACACGCGCTCGAACTCGTGCGCGCGGGCGTGGACTACCAGCTTCGTGAACTGCTTCACTCGGCGGTGGTGTTCGGCCGCCAGACGCTGAAAGAGCTCGGCGTGCCAGATGAAGAGGCCGCGGAGGTCATGGACGAAGTAATCCGCAACGATCGCGAACGCTTCGAATTGCAGGTAGTCGGCGGTATTTATGCGGGGCGGCAGTTGATCCGCGGCAACCTCGCCGCGGTCACAGGAAAATCCGCGCCGATCGAGCCGGAAGCCGAAACTGCTCCGGCAACGAAGCAATAAAAAACTCCGGGCCGGGGCCCGGAGTTTTTCGTTTGTCGCATTGATTTCGCCGCGAATTTAGTCGCGGATAATTTCCACGACTTCGCTCGTATCCGGATCGACCAGCACGAGCTGGTTGTTCACGCGCACATAGCGATAGCGCTTCAGATCAGGCGCTTCGACATAAACGTCATCGTCGAAGCTGCGAAGTTCGACTTCGCGCGGCACGCGCGCGCCCACGCTATACTCGACGACTTCGCCGCGCGGCGTCACCACGCGTTCCCGCACGACGCGCTTGTAAACGGTGGTGCGCTGATCGGGTGTCAGCACCAGCGGACCGCGTTCGGTGCGGGTAGTCGTGGTGATCGTGGTCGTCTGTGCAAGTGCCGCTGCCGGGATCGACAGGATGGCAGCGCCGAGCAAGGCCGCTTTCAGTGATTTGGTCATGGTCATTTCTCCCGTCTGTGATGGAAATCCTAGACAAGGGAAAACCCGCCGCGCTCGAACATCGTTCCGGATTTCGTCTCACGCCCGATTGCAGTTCCACATGGCAACGTGAGCCTCAATTTCGCCCGGCAAGCACCAAAGAAAAAACGGCCGCTCGAACCCGAGATCGGTTGAGCGGCCGTTAAAGTTCATTTGCAGAGAATTAGCGAACCGCGCGGAGCCGTAATTCGGTAACGCCAGCAGCGATATTAAGTCCGGTCTGGCCCTGCACCGAGAGCGGCTGCAATGCGACCGTGCGGTTATTGCCGCCGATCAGCACATTCGCACCGAGACCGACCGCTACGGTCGCTTCTGCGCCGGCACCGATATAATCGCCTGCAAGCGCTGCGACCGGACGCGAGGTTGGCGCAAATACGTTCCACACCAATTGTCCCTGCGACGTGGCGCCGATGTCGAGGCCGAACTTATTGATCACGCCGACATAAACCTCGCGCGGGCTGGCCGCGTCGGCGGGAATGAACTGGCACGTCACTTCTTTTTGCGAGCCGATGATCAGGCCGAGCCCGCCCGAGACGTCGCAATTCAAGGTACCGGCCTGCACGCGGTCCTGCGGTTGGGCCGAAGCGGTAAGAGCGCCGGCTGCAAGCGACACGGCGGCAAAAGCGCTCAAAAGAGCGCGCGTACGAATGTTCATGAGTATCTCCCGGCAAATTTTTGAGGATGAAGATGCAAGTTCTCCCCACAACGCACTCGCGTTGCGGGGAGTTCCTTGCGGCGCAGGTCGTGCGGTTTAGGGCGCCGGAGCGCGTCCGCGGACCAGGCCCACTACTGCGGAGATCGCAAAGAGAATGAGCGCGATAAAGAAAATGATCTTTGCGAATTCGAGCGCGGTGCCGGCGACTGCGCCGAAACCCAGCAAGCCCGCGATAAGCGCGACGATCAAGAAGGTGATTGCCCAACCGATCATGGTTCGTCTCCAAGGATTATTATTTGGCGCTGAGCCGCGCCTTCCGGAAGACAAACCGTTTTGTGACGAAATTAGTTCCGAAAACTTAGCGGCGGTCGTTCGCGGCCATCGCTGCGCGCGTGTTGCGGTCGGGGCCGAAGTCATCGACCGATTTCACGTCGAGTTCGGTTGCCAGGCGATTACGCGCGCGATTGACGCGGCTCTTGATGGTGCCGACCGCGCAGCCGCAGATCGCAGCCGCTTCTTCATAAGAGAAGCCGGATGCACCGACGAGGATCAACGCTTCGCGCTGATCGGAAGGAAGTTTTTCGAGCGCAACGCGCAGCTCCTTGTATTCGAGCTTGCTGGTCTGCTCGGGCTGCGAGATCAGGCTGTCCGTGTAATGGCCGTCGGCGTCTTCGACCTCGCGCTTGCGCTTACGATATTCCGAACGGAAGCGGTTGCGCAGGATCGTGAACAGCCACGCCTGCATATTTGTGCCCGGCTCGAACGAGTCGATGTTCGCGATCGCACGCATCAGCGTTTCCTGCACGAGATCGTCTGCACGATCGACGTTGCCGGAAAGCGAAATTGCGAACGCGCGCAGCTTCGGCACGATCGCCATGATGATCTGTAAGGTCGCGGGATCTGTTTTCATTAGCGCGACTCCTCTTCCGTTTTCGGCGCCGGTTGTGCGCCATCGAGCTTCTTCAGAAGCTCGGCAAAACGGTCGGGAACTCCCTGATCGACCACTTCATCGTACATGGCCCGCAACTGCTGGCCGATCTTGGCTTGGATTTGGCGGTCCAAACCCCCGGATTTGGGCTTGGCGCCGGCGACTGCTTCATTGCTCATTGTTGGGTCCGGTCCTTTAGTCTTTTGCGACATAATTTTTTCCCACCCCAAACTCGCTGCCCCACGCGGCGACCCTCTATAACCCCCATATTCCCCTAGGGTTCCACCGGATGGAACTTTTCTTGCCCGGCCGGGTTAAGGTGCTGAAACACGCTGGGAACAGAGGGAGGGCCATAGTGTCCCTATCGCAGACAGTTGCGCCGCATTTGCCTTTTTTGCGCCGGTACGCACGTGCGTTGACCGGAAATCAGCAGTCCGGAGATGCTTACGTAGCGGCCGTGCTGGAGGTCCTGATCGAGGACCCTTCCGCAATCGAAACCGAGAGCGACCCGCGGGTCGGCCTCTATCGGACTTTCACGAAGCTCTGGAATTCGATGGCTGTGAACGGCGCGTCAGAGCCCGGCACCAAGAAGATGGTGGCCGAGCAGCGCATCACCCAGATCACCCCGCGGCCGCGGCAGGCGTTTCTCCTGATCGCGCTCGAAGGCTTCAATGAAACCGATGCCGCGCGCATTCTCGACATCGACGTGCCGACCGTTCGCACACTGATGGAAGGTGCCGGCCGTGAACTCGCATCCGAGATTGCGACCGATGTACTCATTATCGAAGACGAGCCGCTGATTGCGATGGATATCGAAGGTCTCGTAGAAAATCTTGGCCACGGCGTCATCGGTATTGCGCGCACGCACGCCGAAGCGATCCAGATCGTGAAGCAGCAGCAGCCGGGTCTTATCCTCGCGGATATTCAGCTCGCCGACGGCAGTTCCGGTCTCGATGCAGTGAACGAGCTGCTTAAGTCTTTTGACGTGCCAGTGATTTTCATCACCGCCTATCCGGAGCGCTTCCTGACCGGCGAGCGGCCGGAGCCGGCGTTCCTGATCCCGAAACCCTATCAGCCTGCGACCGTCTCGGCGGTCATCAGTCAGGCGCTGTTCTTTCAGAATAAAGCGCAGCGCAAGAATAAGCAGAAGGCGGTCGGATAAAGAAAGAGCCCCGGAGAAATTTCTCCGGGGCTCTTTCGCTTATGACAGTTAGTTGATCTTGTTCAGCCAGGTATCGATGTCTTTCTCGGCCTGTTCCTTTGCAATCCCGTAACGCTCCTGAATGCTGCCAGCGAGCTGTTTGCGGTTGCCCTCGATCTTGTCGAGGTCGTCATTCGTGAGGTTGCCCCACTGTTCCTGAACCTTGCCCTTGAACTGCGTCCAGTTACCTTCAACGCGATCCCAATTCATTGCCGAACTCCTTTTTCAGTTTGTGTTTTTGGGGTTGGCGAGTTGCCTTGGAGCAAACGCGGGGTGCCGCGCTCCGTTCCTCTGTCCGGCTTCGCACAAAAAAATCCGGGCGCAGAGAGCTTTCGCCATCTGCGCCCGGTACAACCGGCCATGTTACGGGGGAGGGCTGGTGGGGTGGCCGGTCGCACCATGAGAACGCCGCGCAAACGGCAAAGTTCCCGCATGATGCAAATCCGGTTACGGCATATGGGAATTGAAACATTCCGGAACCGGGCAGGTTACCTCCGGGAGCAATATGAAGCGCGCGGAGACGCGCGGCGGGCAGGGAAATTGTAATGGACGGCGTATTTGCCTGGCTTGCGCAGCTTGGCGCTTCAATCCCGGCAGACGTTGCATTCTGGAGGCAGGCGCCCTCGGAAGCAGCACTTGCAATCGTCGCCTGGGTGTCGGCGCTGACCTATTTCCTGATCCCTGCCGGCATAGTCTGGACCGCATGGCGGCGGCCCGATTTATCGGCGGCATCGCGTTTTCTCGCGGCCGCCGTTTTCCTGTTCAGCTTCGCCTTCGCGGTCTGGCAATTGTCGATGCCGCTCGGCAAAGCCTTTGTATTTCCGACACCGGACGCGCTTGCAGCAACCAGTGTGGTTGCCGGGCTGGTCTGGCTCATCATGCTTTGGGTTTTGCTCAAGCGGTTCGTGACTGTTCCGTCGGTTAGCGAATTCATCGCGGCTCGCGAGCGTGCCGAAGGCGATCTCGATGTCGAGCGTCAACGCGCCGACGAAGCCGATATGTTGCGCTCGCAGCTTGAGCGCACGCTGATCGACAAGACCGGTGAACTCGCGCTCACGTCGAGCCGTCTCGATACCTGCCTCCGCGGCGCGAAAGTCTATCTCTTCTCGCAGGACAAAGACCTTCGCTATGTCGGCGTGTTCGGTCCGCGCGGCGAGGATGCAGGCGCGCAAATGCTCGGCCGCACCGACGACGAAATTCTGGTTGCGCCGGAGCGCGACGCGATTACCGCGATCAAGCGAAAGGTGCTCGAAGGCGGCGAACCGGCCGAGATCGAAGCCTGGTACGAGATGCCGGAAGGCAAGGTGCTGTTTGCGCTTTATGTCGAGCCGCTCAAGAATCTGGACGGCGAAATTTCCGGTGTCCGCTGTGCTGCCGCCGACATCACACGCATCAGATCGCTCGAAGGCGAGCAGCGCCGTCTCGCCGAGGAATTACGGAACGCCTTGCACCGCTATGAGATCGCGTTGCGCGGCTCCAACGTGACCGTGTTCACGCAGGATCGCGATCTTCGCTACACCTCGATCAGCAACGCTTTCCTGGGTCGCCGCGTCGATCAGATCGTAGGTCTTACCGACGACGACGTAGTGCCGGTTTCGGACCGCGACACAATCGTGCAACTTAAGCGTCAGGCGCTGTCCACGGGCGAGCCGGTGGACGCGGAATTGCGCCTGAAGGGACCGGCTGCGAGCCGCTGGTACGATTTCCATTTCGAGCCGCTGCGCGATGCCGAAGGTGGCGTCGTCGGCCTCACCTGTGCGGCGGTTGACATCACCGAGCGCAAGGCTGGCGAAGAACATTTGCGCTTGCTGATGCGCGAACTGACGCATCGCTCAAAAAACCTTCTTGCCGTTATTCAGGCGCTGGCTCGCCAGACCTCTCGCAACGCAGGATCGCTCGACAGTTTTCTCGACGAGTTTAGTGCGCGCTTGCAGGCGCTTTCCCGCTCCCACGACCTTCTGGTGCAGGAGGAGTGGCATTCGGCGTCGCTACTCGATCTCGTCCGCTCGCAGCTCGGTCACTATATCGACCGCGACCAGTCGCAGATCAGCATCAAGGGGCCGCCAGTGCATCTAAAGCCGGAGGCCGCGCAAAGTCTTGGTCTCGCTTTGCACGAACTTGCCGTAAATGCTGCGAAGTACGGTGCGCTGTCGGTATCCAAGGGACGCGTTGACGTAATCTGGGAAGAGAGCGAAGCGGATGGAAACGGAATCGTGATCAGATGGCTCGAGCACGGCGGGCCTGCCGTCGAGCGCCCAAAAAAGCATGGCTTCGGCACGATGGCCATTCAGCGCAATCTTTCGCGCTCGCTCGAAGCAGATGTCGATCTGAATTTCGCGGAAGACGGCGTTTCCTGCACTATTACGATACCGCAAAACCATCTCTTCGCAGCTGCAGCACAGGCCCTTAAGGCCTAGGAACCTTCCGTGCCGAGAAGCGTTCTACCTTGTAGAAACGCCCCAATAACGGGGCACTTCATCAGGATAATCGATCCGGATGCGGGAGAGCTCCCATGTTGCGCAAAGCTACCGGCATCGCCGGCGCAATTGCCGCCGGTGCGCTTCTTACCACCGCGCTCGTCAGCGCGGACAATAATCCGCGAGCAAACGATGGAATTGCGAACAGCGCGCCTACGCAGAACGCGCAGATCAATCGCGGTAACAAAAGCGACGCAATGCCAAAAGCCGTGAATAGCGAAACTCCGAAACGCATCACGATCGTTGAAGTTGTCGCCGTCGAAGCCGCGGCGATCGTCTACCGCGACCGTGATGGCAATGTACTCTTCAAGACAGATCCGGTTTCAAACGTGACGGTCGTCACAAAGGGCGTCGTGCTTCCTGAAGTAACGATCCGCGAATTGGCCGCATCCACCGTGCAGACGGTACCGCTCGAAGGTATTCGTCCTACGCTCAGTCCGACCGCACCTGGCGACGGCTGCGAATCTTCCGTGACGGCGCATACGGCGGGTAAAGAATTGGCCCGCGCGCCAAGCCGCTGCATCACCAGCATTCCGAATCCTACAACTGTAGCGGCGGTAAACTGACGGAATTGAAACGATAAAGAACGATAAAGGGCGCCGCGGATTGCGGCGCCTTCGCTATGCTTGAACGAGCACGCTATAGTGTTCGTCAATCTGAAAGTCTCGGGGGAGACCGCTTGAACGCTGGAACGGCTTTTCTGCACTGGATTGCGCAGCCGCGATCTTTTGTCCGCGCATTCGTAATCATGCTGGCGGCGCTCGCGGTTGCGACCGGAGTCCGTTTTCTGCTCGGCTTCTTCGTGCCGACGGCGACGCTGGTGCCGTTCGGGTTTTATTTCCCCGCTGTTTTGATTGCCGCCGCGACCGGCGGCTTTCTTTCGGGCATTATCGCGACCTTTCTCGCGGTCGGCGTGTCGTCTTATCTCTTCCTAGGAATGCGCGGTCTGCCGACGGCAGACCAGACGCCATATTTATTCACGATCGGCGTCTTCATCGTGAACTGCCTCCTGATCGCGCTCGCGGCAGCAGCCCTTCGCAATGCGCTGATCCGCCGCCGCCGCGCCGAAGATGCGCAGCAGCTTATCTCTGGCGAACGGCAGGAATTTTTCCGCACCCTTGACGCTGTGCTAGCGCACGCGCCGATCGGATACGGCTTCGTCGATCGCGAACTCGAATACGCGCAAGTGAACGGCGAGCTTTCGCGCGTTTTCGGAATACGCAACGAATACATCCTAGGCCGGCCGGTACAGGATTTTCCGCCGCTCAATACGCCGGAAGCGCTAGACGCAATCCGTGAAGTGTTCGAGAGCGGCGAATCTGTTTCCAGTGTCGAGCTTGTCCGCGAAGTTCCGGGAGAGCGGGAATCGATCCGCGCCTGGCTCGCCGGCTTCTTTCCGGTCAGGAACGAACGCGGCGAGGTGGAAGTCGTCGGCGTGGCGCTGCTCGATATCGCCGATCACAAGAAAGCCGAGCTTGCGCTTGGTGCGAGCGAGCGCAAGTTTCGCGTCGTTACCAACGCTATGCCGCAGCTGGTGTGGTCGAACCGGCCTGACGGTACGTTCGATTTCTATAACGACCAGTGCCTTGAGTTCGCCGGCACGCCGCCCGGCGATGACTGGAAAGATCTCCTGCATCCTGACGACTACGACAAGACCCGCAAGGCGTGGGAGCATTCGCTTCGCACCGGCGACCCCTACGAGATGGAGTATCGCTTCCGCAGCAAGCGCGGCGACTATCACTGGTTTCTCGCCCGCGCGCTTCCGGTTCACAACAACGAAGGCAAGATCGAGCGCTGGTTCGGTACCGCAACCGACATCACCGAGATCGTTGCCGCGCGCACAGCCGAAATGGCGGCGGCAAACGAAAAACTGCGCGAGGAAGTATTCGAGCGTTCGCTTGCCGAGGAGCGGCTACGCTCCGAAATTCAGGAACGCGCGCGTGCCGAAGAACAGTTGCGTCAGGCTTCCAAGATGGAAGCGGTGGGCCGCCTGACCGGCGGTCTCGCGCACGACTTCAACAATCTCCTCACCGTCGTCATGGGCAACATCGAAGCCATGCAACGCAAGGTGAAGGATGGCGGCGACGAGAAAGTAAGGAACTACGCTGAGTTTGCGATGCAAGGCGCGAAGCGTGCGGCGGCTTTGACCAAGCGCCTGCTCGCATTCTCGCGCGGCCAGCCGCTGGAACCGGAAGCCGTGAACGCCAACGAACTCGTCTCGAGCATGACCGAGTTATTCGCACGCACGCTCGGCGAAAAGGTTTCCCTGAAAACCGCGATCGTGGAGAATCTCTGGATCGTCGAAGCGGACCCGAACCAGCTTGAGGCTTCGCTCCTGAACCTTGTCGTGAATGCGCGCGACGCGATGCCGAAGGGCGGCTCGCTCACGATCGAAACCGCGAATGTAAAACTCGACCAAGTTTATGCCGCTAAACACGAGGGCGTAATCCCCGGCGAGTATGTCGGCATCACCGTGAGCGATACCGGCGTCGGCATGGATGCACAAACGCTTGCGCGGGTGTTCGAACCGTTTTTCACGACAAAGCCCGCGGGCGAAGGCACCGGTCTCGGCTTGAGTCAGCTCTACGGCTTCGTGAAGTCCTCGGGGGGGCACGTCAGCATCAACAGTATCGTCGGCTCCGGCACGAAGGTAACGATTTATCTGCCGCGCTATGTAGGCGAAGCGGCTGACCTCAAGACCGCGCGCAAATCGCAAACGAAAGAAGATGACCTCAATACCGTTCTCATCGTCGAGGACGATGACGACGTTCGCCAATATACCGTGAGCCTGTTTCGCGAACTCGGTTACGGAGTGCTTGAGGCTGCCGACGGCACCGCGGCACTCCGCGTTCTCGAAATGCGGCCCGAAGTCCGCTTCATGTTCACGGACGTAGGACTGCCCGGCGACTACAACGGCAAGGAACTTGCCGACGAAGCGCGGCGTCGGCGACCGTACTTAAGAGTGCTGTATACGACCGGCTATGCGCGAACCGATATTCTGCGTCAGGGCCGCCTCGACGCGAATGCGCAGGTCGTCAACAAGCCTTTCACCTTTGACGAACTCTCAACCAAAGTCCGTGCCGTATTTGATGGAAAGGATAAGAACGTGATTCTTCTCGTCGAGGACGAAATTCTCGTCGCCGCAATTGCCGCGGAAAACCTCCGCGATATCGGATTTGAAGTCATTGAGGTAACCAGCGCCAAAGCGGCGCTCGATCACGCGGCGAAGGATATCGCGGGACTGAAGGCTGCGATCATCGACATCGGACTGCCGGACAAGAAAGGCGACGTGCTTGCACAAGAATTGCGAAAACTGCGAGATGATCTTCCGATCATCGTCGCGACCGGTCATTCGAGCGAATCTCTGCCAAAGGAGTTACGCGACGCCCAGAAAGTCGCGGTCCTCGGCAAGCCCTACGATCTGAAAGACCTGCAGGCCGCGCTGGCTTCAGTCGGCGTCGCCGCCTGAGTTTGTTTCGCCACGCGGGTTTTGCGTATTATTGCGCTGCCGCGTTGCCGTATATGAAGCGCGATGCCAAAATGGCGACATGACAGTTCAAGAACGCGCTTCCTCCATCTCCGCCAAATCCAATACCAGGCCCAACATCCGCAGCGGCGGGCGTATTCTCGTGGACCAGCTTCTGGTTCACGGCGCCGATCTCGCATTCTGCGTGCCGGGCGAAAGCTATCTCGAAGTGCTCGATGCGCTGTTCGATGTGCGCGACCGCTTCAAGCTCGTGAATGCGCGCCACGAAGCCGGCGCCGCCAATATGGCGGAGGCTTACGGCAAGCTCACCGGCAAGCCCGGTATCTGCATGGTGACGCGCGGTCCGGGCGCGTGCCATGCAGCGGTCGGCGTGCACACCGCTTATCAGGACTCCACACCCATGATCTTGCTCGTCGGCCAGATCGCGCGCGGCACGCGCGACCGCGAAGCGTTTCAGGAGGTCGACTACCGGCAGATGTTCGGTCCGCTTGCAAAATGGGCTGCCGAAATCGAAACGACCTCGCGGATTCCGGAATACATCGCGCGCGCGTTTCAGGTCGCGACTTCCGGCAGGCCGGGGCCGGTAGTGCTTGCGTTGCCTGAAGATATGCTCGCCGAAACGTCGGACGTCGAAGACGCAAAGCCTTACGTGACCGCGCAGGCCGCGCCCAACGCAGCGCAACTCACCGCAATGCACGAATTGCTCGCGAAAGCAGAGCGCCCGCTGATGATCGTTGGCGGCGGAAGCTGGACCGAGATCGCGTGTAATCACATCGCCGCCTTTGCCGAAGCAAATGGAATTCCTGTTGCGTGTTCGTTCCGCCGGCAGGACGTGGTCGATAACGCGTCGGAAAACTACATCGGCGATCTTTCGACGTCGGTTGCAGCCTCGCTCACGAAGCGCGTGAAGGAAGCGGACCTTTTGCTTGTCGTCGGCGCACGTCTCGGCGAGATCACGACACAAACCTATCGTGTAATCTCTTCGCCCACGCCGAAGCCGAAGCTCATTCACGTTTATCCGGACCCCGACGAGATTGGCCGCGTGTATGTTCCCGATCTTGCGATAGTTGCGTCCTCTTCTGAATTTGCGGCGGCGGCAAGAACATTGAAGCCGCTTGATGGCGCGAAGTGGAAAGCGTGGCGCGAAGCTGCGCGCAAGGATCATCTGGACTCGATCAAAATTCCCGCAGTCACTTTCCCGCTCGATATGGGCACAGCGATCAGTGATCTCGCCGCTGCTTTGCCGAAGGATTTTGTCGTCACCATCGATGCCGGAAATTTTTCCGGCTGGGCGCATCGCTTTATCCGCTATGCGCGGCCCTGCCGTCAGTTAGGGCCGACGTCAGGTGCGATGGGTTACAGCGTTTCCGCGGCGGTTGCCGCCTCGATCATGGATCCGAAACGCACGGTCGTAAGTTTCGTTGGCGATGGCGGATTTCTGATGAGCGGTCAGGAAATCGGCACGGCCATGCAGCATGGCGGCCGGCCGATCGTGCTTCTGTTCAATAACCGGATGTACGGCACGATCCGTATGCATCAGGAGCGCGATTTTCCCGAACGCGTTTCCGGCACCGATCTCGTCAATCCTGACTTCGTCGGCTTCGCTAAATCCTTTGGGTGTTATGCCGAGCGCGTCGAGAAGACCGCCGATTTCATGCCCGCCTTTGAGCGTGCCCTGAAATCGGGCAAGCCTGCAGTGATTGAACTGATGACCGATCCAGAACAGGTCTCATCCCGCACCACCATCACGGCGCTGCGTACGGCAAAACGCCCGTAAATCCACCTGCTAGTGCGGCATTTCCCACGGCTTGAACGGCGCCGGGCAGCACTTACCTCCTTGATGGAGTCGCGCCTGTCATAGCCCTCTGCTAGAGCCATGGTCGCTCGCCGGATGGGGGATTCGGCCAAGAAAAGATAAGGGAAGGGAATGCTTCAGGCTTTAAAGAACCTGTCCAACTGGTTCGAAAAATACATTGGCTGGCATCGCGTTGGGCTTGCGGTCGGCGTCACCGTTTTCGCGATTGCTGCCTATGTGCTCTATCGCATTTTGCGCAACATCAAGATTGAGGACGTCGGCACCGCGCTTTCCAATGTCACCTGGACACAACTCGCGCTCGCGGGTTTTTTCGTGGCGCTGGCCTATCTCACGCTCACCTTCTACGACTACTTCGCGCTGAAAACGATCGGCCGCGATGAGGTGCCCTATCATATCGCGGCGATCGGCGGTTTCACCAGCTACTCGATCGGACACAATGTCGGCTTCACCGCATTTTCGGGCGGAGCAGTGCGCTATCGCATTTATTCCGCGTCGAGCGGATTGAGCGCGATTGAAGTCGCGAAGCTCTGTTTCATTGCCGGTCTTACGTTCTGGCTCGGCAACATCGCCGTTCTCGGTATCGGCATGACGATTCATCCCGAAGCTGCGTCGATGGTCGATCAGCTTCCGCCGGCCGTGAACCGCGCAATCGGCATTGCCGCGCTTACAGGCCTTGCGGTCTATACATTCTGGGTCAGCGTCAAGCCGCGGGTGATCGGGCGCGCGAACTGGAGCGTGACCTTGCCGGCCGGCAAGCTGACGCTGTTGCAGATCGCGATCGGCATCGTCGATCTCACCTGCTGCGCGCTTGCGATGTATGTGCTGATGCCGGCGAAGCCGGATATCGATTTCATCTCGCTGGGCGTGATTTTCGTTTCCTCGACGCTGCTTGGCTTCGCAAGCCACTCGCCAGGCGGCCTCGGCGTCTTCGACGCGGCCATGCTGATTGCATTGCCGCAATATGCGCCGGAGGAACTGCTCGCTTCGCTGCTTTTGTTCCGCCTGTTTTACTTCATCACGCCTTTCGTGATTTCGCTTATCATCATCGCGATTCGCGAACTCGTGCTCGACATCAAGCCGCCGGTCGAAAAAATGCCGGCGCCGAAAGATGTAAATGCCTCGAAGGTTGTGGCGAAGATAACCGAGAGCGTAAAGAAGTAGCAGGCAATGAACCGTCTCAACGTTCCTTTGATAGGGCTGGTTGCGTTAGCGCTGGTATCCGCCGCGCACGCGCAGCCCGATCAGGAACGCCGTGAGTTGATGGCGCTATACTTCGCGTCCATCGCCGCGGATCGCTGCGATTTCCCGTTGAGCGAAGCGGATGCCGACAAACTCATTCAGACCGCGAGCGCGCTTCAGAAGAAGCTCGGCCTGAAAGACGAGGCCGCGGATGTTCTCTACGAGGAAGTCGAGACTTCGTTCGAAAAGCAGCTTCCCGACGCCTGCAAGAAGGAAGGTGAAGCCTTCAAGTCTTACGAGCAGGTGATGACGAAGATCCGCAAATGATCTGAATATCCGGAAGCGATCTAAAGACGCGGGAAGCCGGGAATTCCCTTCATGCCTTTCGGCAGCTTCATGATGTTCACGCCGGACGGAACTTCGAGATCGGCGGGCTTTTGCGGTTGACGCTTCAGCTCCGTTACTTCGAACACTGTCCGCGTCTTGCCTTCGATCGTCGCCTGCGTGCGGAGTGCGATATTATCGGAGGTCAGGCAGGCGGTCGCGCGGTTCTCGTCTCCGGCGCTGACAATCTTCCAGATAAAGCAACGCTCGCCTGCGATCGTGGTTTCGCCCGTGCGGGTTCCGTCGCCGAGCACCTGACCGAAAGCCGCGTCGTCGCCGAATTCGACCTCCATCGCGGTATTCTGCACGCCCGGAATCGGCAGTAGCAGCACCATGACTTTCCGGTTGAGATCGATGAAGCCGACCACGGCATCCTTGAATTGCGGCATTTGCATTTCAATCCGCATCTTGCCGTTCGAATGACGGACAAAAAGCGTGCCTTCGTTCAGGAGTTTCGCTCTGGCCTCGTAGTCGATCTTCGGGAGCGGAACCGGCTCGGCCTTTGCCGGGGCAAGCGGCAGCATCAGCACGCTGATCAAACTCAGAAAAGAGAGCCGTGCCGCGATCGAACCTCGAAACATGGTGATCTCCCTTGCCGGATTCCCGCTGGATATCACGGCGACGTCCCTGCTGCCATCTTGCGCTCCACGGTTCCCTGCGCGCGTCCGCCGCGCTAGGAGGGTGCTGCGATGAGCGACAGTTCTTACTACACAACGCTTCCCGGCGAAGGCTTGGAGCAAAAGCTCGATCCGCGCCTTGCTGCGCTGGTCGAGGCCTATCCGGAGCCGACGCTGCTTTTGAGCCGGGCCGGTATCGTGCTCGGCGCCAACCGCCCCTCGGAAACAACGCTAGGGCCGGCGCGGGTCGGCTCGCCGGTGTCGCTTACACTTCGCGCGCCCGACGTGATCGAGGCGGTGCGCGAGGCGGGTATTTCAGGCGCTTCGCAGCTGGTTGCGTTCAATCTTCGCGTGCCGGTGGAGCGCTCCTTCGAGGCGCATATCCTGCCGATCTATTTCGACCAGGCTACGAAATCAGGCACGCCCGATCTTATCATGCTGGTCTTTCGCGATCTGACCCAGGCAATGCGGGTCGACCAGATGCGTGCGGACTTCGTCGCGAACGCGAGCCACGAGTTGCGGACGCCGCTTGCCTCCGTCACGGGCTTCATCGACACCTTGCGCGGTGCCGCACGCGACGACCCCACCATGCGGGACAAGTTTCTGAATATCATGAGCGATCAGGCGCGGCGGATGTCTCGCCTGATCGACGATCTATTGTCGCTGTCGCGGATCGAAATGAACCTGCATCGTCCGCCGGAGGCCGCGGTCGATCTCGTGCCTTTGACCGCGCACGTCCGGGATTCGCTGAGCCCCCTTGCGCGCGGCCGCGGGGTCGAGATCGTGCTCGAAGCGCCGTCCGCTGCCGTGCAGGTGCGGGGCGAGCGCGACGAACTGATCCGGCTCATCGAGAACCTTGTCGAGAATGCGCTGAAGTACGGCGCGAACGGAAAGCGGGTCGAAATCAAACTCCGCGCCGAAGGGTCTGAAGCCGTGCTTTCGGTGCGTGATTTCGGGCCGGGGATCGCGCCCGAGCACTTGCCGCGTCTGACCGAGCGGTTTTATCGCGTGGATGTTGCCCACAGCCGCGAGCAGGGCGGCACCGGACTGGGGCTTGCGATCGTGAAGCATATCGCCGCTCGCCATCGCGCGCGGCTGTCGATCGAAAGCGAGCCGGGAAAAGGCGCGGTATTTTTGGTGCGCTTTCCGTTATCCACCGGCTAAACGTCCGCGTTCGAGGCTATTTTCTCAACAATTTGAGCGGCTTGCACTGTCATTTATCCGTCATGGCAGCGTCATAGAAGCGAAGTGCGCGACCCATAGGAGTCGCCAGGTTCCGGTCAGGGGCAGCGAGGCTGCCGCCGGACGAAGTGTTCACAGGAAGGAGTAAATCTCCGTGAAACATTCGAAATTCGCTCTTCGCGCGGCCATCGCGCTCACCGGCATCACCGTCGCGGGCTATGCCATGGCTGCCGACATCTCGGGTGCCGGCGCGACTTTCCCCTACCCAATCTACGCAAAGTGGGCCGACAGCTATAAGAAAGTCGCCAACGTCAACCTGAACTATCAGTCGATCGGTTCCGGCGGCGGCATCAAGCAGATCATCGCCAAGACCGTTACCTTCGGCGCGACCGACGCACCGCTCAAAGCTGAAGATCTCGAAAAGAACGGCCTTGTGCAGTTTCCGACCGTGATCGGCGGCGTCGTGCCCGTGGTAAATCTCGACGGCATCGCTCCCGGCCAACTCAAGCTTGACGGCCCGACGTTGGCAAACATCTTCCTCGGCAACATCAAGACATGGAACGATGCGGCGATTGCCAAGCTCAATCCCGGCGTGAAGCTGCCGAGCACAGCGATTGCGATCGTGCATCGCTCGGATGGCTCCGGCACCACGTTCCTGTTCGTGAATTATCTCGCGAAAGTGAGCAAGGAATGGGACGACAAGGTCGGCGTTTCGACGGCCGTAAAGTGGCCGACGGGCATCGGTGCCAAAGGCAACGAAGGCGTTGCGAACAACGTGATCCAGACCAAAGGCGCAATCGGTTATGTTGAATACGCCTACGTCAAGCAGAACAAGATGACCCATCTCAATATGATCAATAAAGATGGGAAGGTTGCTGAACCGAGCATCGTTGCGTTCCAGTCTGCTGCAGCGGGCGCCGACTGGGCCAAGGCCGCGGGCTTCAACTTAATTCTTACGGAGCAGCCCGGCGAGAAGACCTGGCCGATTGCGGGTGCCACCTTCATCCTGATCCACAAGCAGCCAGCGGACGCCTCTGCGGCAACCGATGCGCTCAAGTTCTTCGACTGGGCGTACAAGAACGGCGTCAAGGAAGCCGAAGCGCTCGACTACGTTTCGCTGCCGGATAGCCTCGTTGCGCTGATCCGCAAGGAGTGGGGCAACATCAAGGGCGCCGACGGCAAGCCGCTCTACAATTCCGGTTCGTAACGCGAGCGTTTCGCGTCGCGAATGAATATGCGGCCTGCGGGGGCCGCCACCCGGTCCCCGCAGGTTCGCGAAATGAACGAAAATAAAAATATCCAAAGTACTCTTACTCGGCCGCAGGGGGCAGAGATGGTTGAGTTAACGTTCGATCCGGCGGAAGCGCGGGCGGCGGAAAAGCCACAGGACCCGCGCCGCGCGTCGCTCGGCCGGCTAATCCTGACCGACAGATTCTTCAAGCTGCTTACCCGCGCCGCCGCGGCGTTCGTTCTGTTGATCCTGTTCGGCGTTATTTTCACCCTCGTCGAGGGATCTATCCCTGCCTTAAGAGAGTTCGGCCCGGGCTTCGTCTGGACCGAAGACTGGAATCCGGTGAAAGAGCGCTTTGGTGCGCTCGCCCCGATTTACGGCACACTGGTCACGTCGATCATTGCGATGCTGGTCGCCGTTCCGATCGGTCTCGGGATTGCGATTTTCCTTACCGAACTTTGCCCGATCTGGCTGCGCCGTCCGATCGGCACGGCGATCGAACTGCTCGCTGGTATCCCCTCGATCATCTACGGTATCTGGGGCTTGTTCATTTTCGCGCCGTTCCTCCAGCAATACGTGCAGCCGTTCCTGATCTCGACGCTCGGCAATGTGCCCGGCATTGGCTGGCTGTTCGCAGGGCCGCCTTATGGCATCGGCATCCTGACCGCGGGTTTGATTCTCGCGATCATGGTGTTGCCCTTCATCGCTTCCATTACGCGCGACGTGTTCGAAACTGTGCCGCCGGTTCTGAAGGAGTCGGCTTATGGCTTGGGTGCAACGACGTGGGAAGTCGTCTGGAAAGTTGTGCTTCCTTATACGCGCGCGGGCGTAATCGGCGGCATCATGCTGGCGCTGGGCCGCGCACTCGGGGAAACCATGGCGGTTACTTTTATTATCGGTAACGCGCATCGTATCAGCGGTTCGATCCTTCAGCCCGGCACGACGATTTCCGCGAGTATCGCCAACGAATTCGTCGAGGCGCTCCAGGTACTACACACCTCTTCGCTGATGTCGCTTGGCCTGATCCTCTTCGTCATCACCTTCATCGTTCTTGCGGCGGCACGTCTGTTACTCGCAAGCCTGAACAAGCGCGCAGGAGGCTGATGATGGATCGCGGTCTTTATCGTCGCCGGATACTTCGTAATCGTTTCCATATGACGATGGCAGTCGCAACGGCCGTCTTCGGGCTGACCTGGCTCGTGCTCATTCTGGCGATGCTGCTCATCAAGGGCATCGCTGGCTTGAACCTTGCTGTCTTCACCGAAATGACGCCGCCGCCGGGTAGCTCCGGTGGGTTGCTCAACGCGATCGTCGGCAGTCTAATCCTGACGACTCTTGGCGTGTTGATCGGCACGCCGATCGCGATCCTCGCCGGCACCTATATGGCCGAGTACGGCCGCCACTCGAAGCTCACCGACGTCGTTCGCTTCATCAACGATATTCTGCTCTCCGCGCCTTCGATCGTGATCGGTCTTTTCGTCTACGGCATCATGGTGCGGCCGATGGGGTACTTTTCGGGTATCGCGGGCTCTGTCGCGCTGGCAATTCTCGTGGTCCCGGTCGTGGTCCGCACCACCGAGGATATGCTGTTGCTCGTACCAAGCCAGATGCGGGAAGCGGCGGCGGCACTCGGCGCACCCCGCTGGCACGTAATCCGTTACGTTAGTTACCGCGCGGCAAAGACCGGCATCATCACCGGCATCTTGCTCGCGATTGCGCGCATCTCCGGCGAAACCGCGCCGCTTCTGTTTACCGCTCTGAACAATCAGTTCTGGAGCACGAGCCTGCTCGCGCCGATGCCCAGCCTTCCGGTTGTCATCTTCCAGTTTGCGCTTTCGCCGTATGAAGACTGGCAGCGGCTTGCCTGGACCGGCGCATTGCTAATCACCATTGCGGTGCTGACGCTCAGTATCGTTGCCCGCCTGCTATCGTCGAAGAGGACAGTCTGATGGCCAATTTTGCAGTTCACGCTTCCGCGGATTCGCTTTCCAATGCGAAACCGAAAATGGACATAAAGGATTTGTCCTTTTTCTACGGCGACAACAAAGCTCTGAAAGACATTACGCTTCCGCTATTCGAGAAGCGGGTCACGGCACTGATCGGCCCGTCGGGCTGCGGCAAGTCCACGCTCTTGCGCATCCTGAACCGGATCTATGAACTTTATCCGGGCCAGCGCGCGGAAGGCACGGTCATGCTCGACGGCGAGAATATTCTCGATCCGAAGCTGGATGCGAACTATCTCCGCTCGAAGGTCGGCATGGTGTTCCAGAAGCCGACGCCGTTCCCGATGACGATCTATGACAACATCGCTTTCGGCGTGAAGCTCTATCAGAAACCATCGCGCGCCGAGATGGACGCGATCGTGGAATCCAGCCTCGTTCGCACCGCGCTCTGGGGCGAAGTGAAGGATCGTCTGCACACCTCCGCGCTCGGCCTTTCCGGCGGCCAACAGCAGCGTCTTTGCATTGCCCGTACCGTCGCGGTGAAGCCCGAAGTCGTGCTGTTCGACGAACCGACTTCCGCACTCGATCCGATTTCGACCGCGAAGATCGAGGAACTGATCGACGAATTGAAGCGCGACTTCACCATCGTGATCGTGACTCACAATATGCAGCAGGCCGCCCGCGTCGCCGATCTTACCGCCTTCATGTATCTCGGCGATCTGATCGAAGCCGGGCCGACAACGACGATGTTCTCGACCCCCAAGGACAATCGAACCCTCGACTACATCACGGGACGCTTCGGCTAACGCCGGCGGAAAAAATCATGGCCAGCCACATCGTTACAGCTTTCGAAAACGAACTCCGCGACATTAATCGCAAGGTCGCCGAAATGGGCGGTCTTGCCGAAAAAGCCGTGGTCGATTCAACAGACGCGCTGATCAAGCGCGACACCATTCTCGCGCAGCGCGTGATCGCAGGCGATACCCGGCTCGATCAGCTCCAGCGCGAAATCGAGGAAGATGCGATCACGCTGATTGCCAAGCGTCAGCCGCTCGCGGTCGATCTTCGTGAGGTCGTTTCCGCGATCCGCATCTGCAACGATCTGGAGCGGGTCGGCGATCTTGCAAAGAATACAGCGAAGCGCGTACTCGCGCTCAAGGGCGAGTATCAGGCTCCTACGCTCCTGCGTGGAGTGGAGCACATGAGCGAGATCGTGCTCGAGCAGCTCAAAGAGGTGTTGGACGCCTTCGGTGCCCGCGATTCCGTCCGGGCAATGGCGGTCTGGAAACGTGACGGCGCGGTGGACGACCTTTATACTTCCCTGTTCCGCGAATTGCTGACCTACATGATGGAAGATCCGCGCCAGATCACGATGTGCACGCATCTTCTTTTCGCGGCAAAGAATGTGGAGCGCATCGGCGACCACGCCACTAACATCGCGGAAACCGTGCATTATCTTGTGGTCGGCGAGCAGCTTGTCGATGAGCGTCCGAAGTCGGACACTACGAGCATGACCAGCGTTTCCTACCCGCAAGCCAAGGGATAACCGGAACCGTCCCGCATGAAATCGAAAGTTCTGGTGGTCGAAGACGAAGACGCGCTCTCGGTGCTGCTTCGTTACAATCTGGAGAGCGAAGGTTACGACGTCGAGACCGTCAATCGCGGCGACGAAGCCGAAATCCGTCTGAAAGAGAACCTTCCGGACATCGTCGTGCTGGACTGGATGTTGCCGGGCCTTTCCGGCATCGAACTTTGCCGCCGTCTGCGTGCGCGCACCGAAACCGAGCGTCTCCCGATCCTGATGCTGACTGCGCGCAGCGAAGAAGCCGAGCGCGTGCGCGGTCTTTCGACCGGCGCCGACGACTACATGGTCAAGCCTTTCTCCGTGCCGGAATTCGTCGCACGCGTGCGTGCGCTGTTGCGCCGCGCGAGCCCCGAGCAGGTTTCGCAGCAGCTCAAGTCAGGCGACATCGAACTCGACCGGGAAAAGAAGCGCGTGCATCGCAGGGAGCGCGAGGTGCATCTCGGCCCGACCGAGTTTCGCCTGCTCGAATTCCTGATGATGTCGCCCGGCCGCGTGTTCACGCGCGAGCAGTTGCTGAACGCGGTCTGGGGCAGGGACGTCTACATCGACGAGCGCACCGTGGACGTGCATATCGGCCGTCTGCGAAAGACACTGACGCGCGGCAAGGAGGCCGATCCGATCCGCACCGTGCGCGGCTCGGGCTATTCCTTCAACGAGCGCTTCGCGGAAAACGCGGCCTAAAAAAATAAAAACCCCGAAAAGCGAAATGCTCTTCGGGGTTTTTCTTTGCATCAGAAGCGTTATCGCGCCTGTGCTGCTCTTCGCTCGCGCCGGCGGTCGGCCAGCGGCTGATAGGCAATGCGGGCGTGATACGGGCAATAGACGACGTTCGTCTTCGGCTTCGCGCCGCAATATCCGAACTCATCCGAGCCCGGATCGCCCACCGGCCAGCGGCAAGTGTTCTCGTTCAATTCGGTAATGGAAACCCGCGGTCCGATCGGCACCACATTGGCAAGCGGATCCAAATCCAGCCGCGCTTCCCGTTCGTAATCAGGAGCAAGCGCGTTGTTGCCGGAGAACCGCATACGCGGCCGCATCCCGCCGCCGTTCGACGTGCGCGGTTTGCGAATACGCGGCACCGAGGAAGAGGGCTTCGCGCGGCCCGAAAGCTTCAGGCGGTGCACCTTGCCGATTACCGCGTTACGCGTAATGCCGCCCAATTCCGCGGCAATTTGACTCGCCGAAAGGCCATCCGCCCAGAGCTTCTGAAGCATCTGCACTCGTTCATCGGTCCAGCTCATTCTTGTCCCCTTTTGCCCGGCGAGCCGTCCGGTCCACGAGGCGGAATCCTTCCGCGCTCGCCGGAATCGGGTTTTCCCGTCTTCCGGATGGGCCTTCACGCTACGCTTGGGGTCGTCCGCCGCACGATATGTCGTATCTGACGGATAAAACGCTACAATAGGCAGACTCGGCGCTACAAGAGTCCGCTGCCTTCAATGCGTTTTTCCCCACAGTTGTGACGGTTTCGAGTCGGAGGGCGCGCTGGTTGAACGGCCGGGGGCCGCGTTGTAAATAAGGGTAACCAGCCCCAAGATGGTCCGTCGCGCCGCTCGTAATGGGCGGCGGATTTCGTTTTGGGGCCCGAAACCGAGGGAAATGAGGAGGCGCAAGCCATGATAGCGCCCGTTCTGCCGACCTATTCGCGCGCCGACGTTAGTTTCGAGCGCGGCGAAGGCGCTTGGCTGACCTCGACCGACGGCAAGAAGTATCTGGACTTCGGCTCCGGTGTCGCGGTGAACGCGCTCGGCCACGCGCACCCGTCGCTGGTGAAAGCGCTCACCGAACAGGCGCAGAAGCTTTGGCACGTCTCGAACCTCTACAAGATCCCGGAGGGCGAGCGGCTCGCCAAACGCCTGATCGAACACACCTTCGCCGACACCGCGTTCTTCCAGAACTCCGGCGCGGAAGCGATGGAATGCTCGATCAAGATGGCGCGGAAGTACCAGTCCGTGTCCGGCAAGCCAGAGCGGAACCAGATCATCACCTTCGACGGCGCGTTCCACGGGCGCACGCTTGCGACCATCGCGGCCACCGGCAACGAAAAATATCTCGACGGCTTTGGCCCCCGGATGCCCGGCTTCGTGCAAGTGAAGTTCGGCGATCTCGAAGCGGTCAGACGCGCGATCACGACCGAGACTGCCGCCATCATCATCGAGCCGATTCAGGGCGAGGGCGGCATTCGCGTGCCGCCGCCGGGCTTCCTGAGAGCGCTACGCGAGTTGTGCGGCCAGCACGGGCTGCTTTTGATTTTCGACGAAGTGCAGACCGGCGTCGGCCGTACCGGAAAATTATTTGCCTATGAATGGTCAGGTGTCTCGCCGGACATCATGGGCGTCGCCAAAGGCATCGGTGGTGGCTTTCCGCTCGGCATCTGTTTGGCGACCGCCGAA
Organism: Rhizobiales bacterium Ga0077548; assembly: GCA_001464215.1. Taxonomy (GTDB): domain Bacteria; phylum Pseudomonadota; class Alphaproteobacteria; order Rhizobiales; family Xanthobacteraceae. The sequence goes on from LNEZ01000041.1 coordinate 50,277, forward strand.
GCCGGCAAGGGCATGACGCCGGGCACGCACGGTTCGACCTTCGGCGGCAATCCGCTCGCCATGGCGGTGGCGAATGCCGTGCTCGATGAAGTGCTGGCGCCGGGTTTCCTGGAGCGCGTGCAGCAGATGAGCCTGTTCGCGAAGCAGCGGCTCGCTGAACTCAAAGACACGCATAAAGCGATTATTTCCGAAGTTCGCGGCGAGGGACTGCTGCTCGGCGTGAAAACCGTCGTGCCGAACGGCGACTTCGTGAACGCGGCGATCGGCGAAGGCCTGCTGACGGTCGCGGCCGGCGAGAATGTCGTGCGCCTGCTGCCACCGCTGATCGTGACCGAAAAAGAAATCAACGAAGCGATTACGAAAATGTCGGCGACCTGCCGTAAGCTGGAAGCGGCGACGACCAAGGGAGCCGCGTGATGGCTGCGAATGGCGTGCATCATTTTCTCGATCTGTCGGAATTTTCCGGCACGAAGTTGCGCGAAATCCTGTCGCTTGCAGCCAGGCTCAAGGCGAAGCGCGAAAGCGATCCGAAGCGTCCGTTCGCAGGCCGCAAGCTCGCGCTCATTTTCGAGAAGCCTTCGACCCGTACCCGTGTTTCGTTCGACGCGGCGATGTACGAACTGGGCGGCCACTCGATCGTATTGACCGGCAAGGAAATGCAGCTTGGCCGCGGCGAAACCATCGCTGACACCGCTCGCGTACTATCGCGTTATGTCGACGCGATCATGATCCGCATTCTGAATCACAAGTCGCTGCAAGAGCTGGCTGCGCACGCGACCGTGCCTGTCATCAACGGCCTCACCAAGTTCTCGCATCCCTGCCAGGTCATGGCCGATGTAATGACCTTCGAAGAGCACAAAGGCTCGATCAAGGGCCGCAAGGTCGCCTGGACCGGCGACGCGAATAACGTGCTGACTTCGTGGGTTCACGCGGCCGCGCGCTTCGAGTTTGAATTGAATGTAGCTTCCCCGCGCGATTTCGCGGCGAAGCCCCCGGTCGTCAAATGGGCGAAAGAGTCGGGCGCCGCGATCCGCTTCATGCGCAACCCGGAAGAAGCGGTTGAAGGCGCGGATTGCATCGTCACCGATACGTGGGTGTCGATGGGCGACAAGGAAGCCAAGCGCCGCCACAACATTCTGAAGCCCTATCAGGTCAACCGCGCGCTGATGAAGCGCGCGAAGTCGGATGCCATCTTCATGCACTGCTTGCCCGCGCACCGCGGCGAGGAAGTCACGGACGAGATTATGGACAGCCCGCAGTCGGTCGTGTTCGACGAGGCGGAAAATCGCCTGCACGCGCAGAAGGGAATTCTGGCGTGGTGTCTGGGAGCGCCCGCGGCATGAGCGCGGCAGAAGCCGCCCGCCTGCCGAACCAGCAGCCCGACGACGACAAGGTGCTGCCGTTCGCGGTCGAGCCGCTCGATGTGCGTGGCCGCGTCGTCCGTTTGGGCGCCGCACTCGACAAGGCAATCGAGAACCATAACTACCCGCCGCAGGTCTCGCGTGCGCTCTCCGAAGCAATCACGCTTGCCGTGCTGCTGGGCTCAACGCTGAAAGACGCTGGCCGTCTGATCTTGCAGACGCAGACCGACGGCCCGATCGATTTCATGGTGGTCGATATCGTGGCACCCGAGAAGGTCCGCGCTTATGCGCGCTTCAATCGCAAGCGGCTTGCAGACGCCGGCAAGGCGACGACTGGGCAGTTACTCGGCAACGGCCATCTCGCGATGACGGTCGAAACCGGCACGGAAGCGCAGCGCTATCAGGGCATCGTCGCCTTGAGCGGCGGCAGTCTCGAAGACGCAGCGCACACATATTTCCAGAACTCGGAGCAGATCCCAACCCGCGTTCGTATCTCCGTCGGCGAGGAAATGCTCGCGGGCGAGAAGATGCATTGGCGTGCGGGCGGCCTGCTCGTGCAATTCCTGCCGCCGGAATCCTCCCGGGCAGCGCAAAGCGACATCGATCCTGGTGACGCGCCGCAAGGCACGGCCAAGCACGAAGTGAAGGAAGACGACGCCTGGTTAGAGGCAAAGGCGCTCGTCGAAACCGTCGAGGATCACGAATTGCTCGACTCGTCTCTCTCAAGCGAACGGCTGTTGTGGCGGCTGTTCAACGAGCGCGGCGTGCGCGTGTTCGACGCGCTTCCGGTGCAGGCGAATTGCTCCTGCTCGCGCGACCGCGTCTTCGATATGCTGAAAAGCTTCACCCCGGAAGACCGCGCCGACATGGTGAAAGACGGCAAGATCGTCGTCACCTGCGAATTCTGCGGGCGGGTTTATCCGTTCGAGCCGGGCGAGGTTGAATCCAAAGTTTAGTGCATCACCTTCTTCGCACTCGGACTATCGAGCGAAAAGGCCGGCACCTCGGCGTCGAAATCGTCGCCGTCTTCCGTCACCATCTGGTAGCTGCCGGACATCAAGCCTGACGGCGTTTTGAGCGGCACGCCGCTCGTGTATTCGAAGCGCTCGCCCTGACGCAGCAGCGGCTGTTTGCCGACGACGCCCGCGCCCTTCACTTCTTCGGTGCGGCCGTTCGCGTCGGTGATCTTCCAGTGGCGCGAGACGAGCTGCACGGCTTCTTCGCCGAGATTGAGAATCTCGATCGTGTAAGCCCAGAAATATTCGTCCTCGCCCGGCGACGAGCGGTCGGACGAATACTCGGGCGTAACGGTTATCTGAACTTGCCGGGTCGTCGCGCGGTACATAGCACCATCATATCAGACGGCGGCAAGTCCGCGCGAGAGGTCCTCGATCAAATCGTCGACGTGCTCGAGACCGACCGAAAGCCGAAGCAAGCCTTCGCCGATGCCCATTTCCGCGCGTGCCTCCGGTGTGAAGCGCTGATGCGTGGTGGTGCCCGGATGCACGATCAGGCTTTTCACATCGCCGAGATTGTTGGAGATGCGAATGAGCCGCAGCGCATTGGCGAAACGGAACGCGCCTGCGCGCTCGCCCTCGACTTCGAAGGATAAGAGCGTCGAGCCGCCTCTCATCTGTTTCTTTGCAAGCTCATATTGCGGGTGGTCTTTGCGGAACGGATAGATCACTTTTTTCAGCTTCGGCTTGCCCGCGAGCCAATCGGCTACCTTCAGCGCGTTGTCCTGCGCCTTCTCGACACGGATTTGCAGCGTCTCGATGCCTTTCAAAAGCACCCAGGCATTGAACGGCGACATCGAGGGGCCGGTCTGGCGCATAAACGTATGCAGGTGGTCTTTGACGAATTGCTCGGAGGCAAGGATCGCGCCGCCGAGACAGCGGCCCTGGCCGTCGATGTGCTTGGTCGCGGAATAACAAACGATGTCCGCGCCGAGCGCGAGCGGGCTTTGCAGCATCGGTGTCGCGAACACGTTATCGACGATCAGGAGCGCTTTCGCTTTCTTCGCGATTTTCGAGATTGCTGCGATGTCGAGAATCTCTAGCGTCGGGTTGGTCGGACTCTCCAGGAAGAACGCTTTCGTCTCCGGACGGACGGCATTCTCCCACGCCTTCAAATCAGTGCCTTCGATCAGCGTCGTTTTGATGCCATAGCGCGGCAGCAGTTCTTCGATCACATAGCGGCAGGAGCCGAACAGCGCGTGCGCGGCGACGACATGATCGCCCGCTTTCAGAAAGCAGAGCATCGAGGCGGTCACGGCCGCCATGCCGGTCGCGGTCGCGCGGCAGGCCTCGGCGCCTTCGACCGCGCGGATGCGCTCTTCGAACATCGCGACTGTCGGGTTGGAAAAGCGCGAATAAATGAAGCCGTCGTCTTCGCCCTTGAAGCGCGCGGCGCTCTGCTCGGCGGTGTCATAGACGAAGCTCTGGGTTAGGTAGAGCGTTTCCGCGTTCTCGCCGAATTGCGAGCGCAGGATGCCCGAATGGATCAGCCGGGTTTCCGGCCGCAGCGAGGCGGCGTCGGGAACCGGGCGGGGGGTCTTTACGGTCGTCATGACGTGGTCCTTCCAAACAAAAACCCGGCCGGGGGTTTAGCCCCATAAGCCGGGTGACACACGTCTCCCCGGCCTTTTAGCGACTTATTTTACGTGGCTGCAAGCCGGCCGGCTCAAATGACCACGAAGTGCGGGGATTATGCCGCCCGCGCGCTTGGCGTCAAGTTCTGCCTATTCTAGGTGTCTTCGATGGAGTCCGCCGCCATTCACCGCATCCCGCAAACCGCCCAAGGGATTCTTCCCGCGCGGGCGATCCGCGAATTGGCGGACGCGAAGGCGATCGTCGCTGAACGCGCGTTCGACGCCGACCAGATCCAGCCGGCCTCGCTCGATCTCAGGTTAGGTGCGCGTGCGTGGCGCATCCGCGCGAGCTTTCTGCCGTCCGCGAAGACGCCGATCTCGGCGCGGCTCGAAGACCTCGCGCTGCATTCGATTTCGCTCAACGGCGACGGCACGGTGCTGGAGACCGGCTGCGTCTATATCGTCGAGGTGGAAGAACGCCTCGCGCTTCCCGATGACATCGCGGCAGCGACCAACCCGAAAAGTTCGACCGGACGCTTGGACGTTTTCACACGCGTGATCGGTGACCGCGTTGCAGCTTTCGATACGATCCCGGCAGGGTATTCCGGCACGCTTTATCTCGAAATATCCCCGCGCACGTTTCCGATTTTGGTCCGGCGCGGCTCACGGCTGTCGCAGGTTCGCTTCCGCCGCGGTCATGCGAAGTTAGATATGAAAGAATTGGCTGCGTTGCAGGCGCGCGAGACATTGGTCAGCGCGGCGGAGCCGGATTTGCTCGGCGGCGGTGTTGCGGTGTCGGTCGATCTCTCCGATTTCGGCAACGGCTATGCCGGTTTTCGCGCCAAGCGCCACACCGGTCTGATCGATGTCGACAAGCGCGCGGGCTACGACGTGATGGATTTCTGGGAGCCGATCCCGGCGCATCCGTCGCGCCGCCTCGTGCTCGATCCGGATGCTTTTTATATTCTCGCTTCGAAAGAAGCGGTGCACGTACCGCCGGATCACGCGGCCGAGATGGTGCCGTTCGACCCGCTGGTCGGAGAATTCCGCGTGCATTACGCGGGTTTCTTCGATCCCGGCTTTGGCCATGCGGCGGCGGGCGGTCATGGCGCGCGCGCAGTACTCGAAGTGCGTTCGCGCGAAGTTCCGTTTATTCTGGAAGACGGGCAGATCGTCGGCCGTCTGGTCTATGAGCGCCTGACCGAGCGGCCGGAAAAACTATACGGCGAAGTCGGCTCGAATTATCAGGCGCAGGGCCTGAAACTCTCCAAGCACTTCAAGCCGCTTTAGCTCTTCTTCCTTCGTCCACCCTTCAGCGCGCGAACTTCAGTTCGCAATTCGCGAATTTCCGCGAGCAGTAGCGTTTCCTTGTCGCTTAATTCTTCGATCGCCTTTCGCTCCTCACGGTGTTCTTTCATCTCCGCCTCGCGGATTTTATCGGCTTCGCTCTGCATCGCCGTCACGATGATCGCGATGAAGAGGTTCAAGACCGTGAAAGTTGTCGCGAGAATATAGGGGATGAAAAACAGCCATGCATAGGGATGCGTCTGCATCACCTTGTTTGCGAGTTCGTTCCAGCCCTCCAGCGTCATCACCGTGAAGAGCGAGTAAGCCGAGCGGCCCATGGTGCCGAACGCTTCCGGCACAGCTTCACCGAACAAATTCGTCGCCATCACGGCGAAGCAGTAATAAACAAGCGTCAAGAGAAACGCGATTGCGCCGATGCCGGGCATCGACTGAATGAGACCGCCGACCACGCGGCGCAGCGTCGGCACCGCGGAGACGAGACGCAGCACCCGCAGGATGCGGAGCGCACGTAACACTGAAAGTGGCCCGGTCTGCGGCATCAGCGAAAGCGTGATCACGATGAAATCGAACACGTTCCACGGATCGCGAAAGAAACCGCGCCCTGTCACGATCAGGCGGACCAGAACTTCGACGACGAAGATCCCGAGCAGCGTATGGTCGAGCAGTTCGAGCCACCAGCCGTAGCGTGCCATCAGCGACTGGCTGGTCTCAAGCCCGAGCACCAGCGCGTTCAGGATGATGAGACCGGCGAGGATGCGCTCGGTGGTCGGATGCTCGAGCAGGTGCCGTGTCTTCTCGAGCGGCGCACCGCCCCACGTCGCCTTGATCAGACGTTTCTGATTTACGCGCTTTGCCACGAGATGACCTCTGCCGGGTTACTGCGGCGGCATTAGAGCAGGGAAATATCCGAAGGCAAGCGGCCTTTACTTCCGGGTACTCAGCTCTCCGCGTAGCGACGTAACCTCTGCGCGTAGCGCGCGCAGTTCGATGACAAGCGCCGCCTGTTCCGCCTGTTCTATCTTGCGGCTCTCGGCCTGTTCGGCTTCGTGTTCAGACTGCATCGCGCTGACGACAATACCGATGAAGAGGTTCAGCACCGCGAACGATGTGACGACGATATAAGGAATGAAGAACAACCAAGCATAGGGATATTTTTCCATCACCGGGCGTACGATGCCGTCCGCCCAGGCTTCCAGCGTCATTATCTGGAATAGCGTGAAGATCGACGAGGTAAGATTTCCGAAATAGTTTGGAAAATCTTCGCCGAAAAGTTTTGTCGCCATGACCGCGAAGACATAAAAGATAAGCAAAAGTAGCGCGACAACCGAGCCCATGCCGGGCAGCGCGCCGATCAGCCCTCCGACGACCCGCTTTAGGGAAGGTACCGCCGTGATTAGGCGCAGTACGCGCAGGATGCGCAGCGCTCGCAGCACCTGCAATGGGCCTGTCGCGGGAATTAACGCGATCGCGATGACGAGAAAGTCAAAAATACTCCATGCGTCGCGGAAGAACGCGGTCCGTTGCACAAATATGCGCGCAAGTATCTCGATAACGAATATCGCCAGAATAATCTGGTCGAGCCAGAGCAGGAGCCAGCCGTAAGACGCTGTGACGGAAGGATAGGTTTCAAGCCCAAGGATGATGGCGTTGATCACGATCAGGATTATGATCGCGCGCTCCAGCCTCGGATCGGTAATCAGCGATTTGAGCACAGCGGCAGGCTCCGTAATGAAAGCAAGAATCGGCTTCCAGTATAACGCACCGGGCCGTGCGTTGAACGCCGCTTGCCCGGCCTTTCCGGCTTGATATGATTATGCGCGCGCGGGTGTAGCTCAATGGTAGAGCAGTAGCTTCCCAAGCTTCAGACACGGGTTCGATTCCCGTCGCCCGCTCCATTCTTCAAAATTATCAACACGTTACGCACAACGTAAGCATTTCAAGAACGACAGCTTTTTGAAAAGTTGTTCTCAATTTCATTATCTGAAATTGCGTTGCAAAGAAGTTCTATTGACACGTATGTCCGTGCCAAAACGTGCCAAGTTTTATGAATGGAATCCTAGTTTACTGCGGTCCAATTCATCTACTTCGAAAGCGGAGGATGGCAACCGATCCAATGCCACTAAATAAAAGCACCCAGTCCTGTGGCACGCCAAGAAGAAAAGCCGCGGTACCTCCGATGATCGACCAAAGCACTGGAATGGCCAAAAGCCATGACGGCACGCGCGAAGTAGTGAGGAGCAACATACCAAATGTGAAGAGCGTTACCGGGCACGGTGTAAAACCAAACGCGGGGACGCCGATTGCTGGATGGCCAAGCAAAATCCCAATCACAAAGTATGCAACAATAGCATAGATCGCCAGTAGCAGCCCCGCCCAGCCTGAGAAGTCATTGCTAAAACCGAATTCTAAAGTTGAACGAACGGTCGCAACGTAGGCGAAAGCTAAACCCTGGATTACAAATAGTGCGCCAAATAGGTACGCCGCATTGTTGATCGCGGCAAAGAAAGCCATATGGTAGAGTAGGCCCGTCGCAAGCCACATTGCCGCGAGAACTATTGTTATGAAGCTGTGATTCCAGCGCGGACGAGTGAAGACAATAACGAGCGCAATGACGGCTAACGCGTATGCGAGAATCTGCAACGGCCAAATCGCCCCGCCATGGGCAATAAAGACGTCGAAAAACTGCTGCTTCGTAAAAGGTAACATATGCATATCTTGGCGAATATGAAATCAATGAAATGAATTGCAGCTAGAGTCGTTGACACAGATCAAATGGCGACAAGAAGAAAATCCGCGACATATCTAGTTCACATAGCCTCACAATCTTACTCGCAGAAGCTGTGCCAAATCCGTGCCAAATGGTTGTAAGTCATTGGGATTGCTTTATTGACGACTGATTCCCAAGCTAACGACGAGGGTTCGATTCCCTTCACCCGCTCCAGCGTCTGGCGGAAGCAAAATGAACCGGCGGAAATTCGTAGCAGGCGTACTTACTACGCCATTGGTATTTTCAACGCGCGCTTTCGCGCAGGCAGCGCCGGTCTTCATCGGCGATATGCACACGCATTCGTTCTTTGCCGAAAGCAAGTATCATTTTCGCCCGCTGGCGAAGGCAATGGCCTCCGGCAATGCAAGCCTCATTGCCTGGTCGCTGGTCGGCGATCTGCTCTGGTTTGATGTCAAAACCTATAAGGAAAAAGCGAAGCCTGCGCCGGGCGAGACCTTTGGCTGGTTTCAGCGCGAGCTTAACCGCATCAAGGGTCACATTGCCGAGCAGGGGCTGGGCACGGTTCGAACGCCGAAAGATGTCGATCTGGCGCTGCAGGGGAAACCGCACGTGCTGTTGTCGGTCGAAGGCGCGAGCTTCATCGAAAATGACGCTACGCGAGTGAAATCCGCGCATGATGCCGGCATCCGCCAGTTGCAGCTCGTGCATTTCACAAGCAATTCGCTCGGCGACATTCAAACTTCGCCCGGACAGCACAAAGGCCTGAGCGAGGTCGGCAAGCGTGTCGTTACGGAATGTAACCGCCTCGGCGTACTCGTCGATCTCGCACATTGTTCGGAAGCGACGACCAAAGATGCGCTCGCTAACTCGCGGGTGCCGATGGTCTGGTCGCACGGCTCGGTGACGAAAGCGAAGTCTGCCGCTAACGAAGGACCGATCTGGCGGCGGCGGCAGCTTCCGCTCGATCTCGCGAAAGAAATCGCGGGCAAAGGCGGCGTGGTCGGTTTGTGGGCGCTTGCACCGGATGTCGGCAAAACAGCCGAGAATTACGCAGACCGTATGCTGGAACTCTCAGAATGGCTCGGCGAAGATCACGTTGCCTTCGGCACCGACATCAACGGTCTCGGGCTTTATGCGACGATGAAAGAGTTCGCGGAGTACAAGGTCATTATCGAACATTGGCGGCGCAAGGGCGTGTCCGAGGCGCGCATCACGAAGCTTGCGATCGGCAATTATGCCCGCGTGCTGAAGGCCGCGATGGACGCGCGTGCCTAGCGCGCGAGCGAGCGGCCCGTGGCCTTGTCGAATAGCTGCACGGCCTGCGCGTCGATCGAAAGCCGCATCTCTTTATTCTCATGCACCGTTCCGGAAGCAGGGATCGCGACGATGATCGGAGTCGAACCGAAATTTCCGTGCAGCAGGCGCGTGGCACCCAGTTCCTCGACAAGCTCGGGTGTGAACGAAGTGCCGCCGCTGCTTGCCGTATGAATGTCTTCCGGGCGGATGCCTACTTCCACTTCGCCTGACGCCGAAAACCGCTTGGCATCGAACGGTAGTTTGCCGCCGGGGGTTTCGACCACGCCGGGCTCAACGATTTTTCCGGTCATCAAATTCATCGCCGGCGAACCGATAAAGGAGGCAACGAAGCGGCTCGCGGGATGCTTGTAAACCTCGCCCGGCGCGCCGATCTGTTCGATCCGGCCGGAATTCATAACCACGACCTGATCGGCGAGCGTCATCGCCTCGACCTGATCGTGCGTGACGAAAATAGAAGTCGCATTTAGCCGGTTATGCAGGCGCTTGATCTCGAGCCGCATGGTGACGCGCAGTTTTGCGTCGAGATTGGATAGCGGCTCGTCGAACAGAAACACCTGCGGCTCGCGCACGATCGCGCGGCCCATGGCAACGCGCTGACGCTGACCGCCGGAAAGCGCACGTGGCTTGCGCGTAAGATATTCCTCGATGGCAAGCAATACCGCGGCCTCGCGCACGCGCTTGTCGATCTCGGGTTTCGGCATACCGCGATTCCGCAACCCATAGGCCATGTTGTCGTAAACGCTCATGTGCGGATAAAGCGCGTAGTTCTGGAACACCATCGCGATATCGCGGTCGGCAGGTTCGATTTCGTTCACAACGCGCTCACCGATCTTGCAGGTGCCCGACGTGATCGTCTCGAGACCCGCGATCATGCGGAGCAACGTCGATTTTCCGCAGCCCGAAGGGCCGAGCAGCACCGTGAACGAGCCGTTCGGCACGGTCAGCGAAACATCGCGCACTGCCTCGACGCCGCCGGCATAAATCTTCTTGATGTTGGTCAGTTCGACGGTCGCCATCTAGATACTACTTTTCGGTTTCTACCAGGCCTTTGACGAACCAGCGCTGCATCAGCACCACCACCATCACCGGAGGCAGCATCGCGAGCATCGCGGTGGCCAACACCACGTTCCATTCGGTGAGTGCGTCGGCGGTAACGATCATCTTCTTGATGCCGATCACGATGGTCTGCATATCGTCGCGGGTGGTAATCAGGATCGGCCAGAGATACTGGTTCCAGCCATAGATAAAGAGAATGACGAAGAGGGCGGCGATGTTCGTGCGCGAAAGCGGCAGCACCGTATCCCAGAAAAAGCGCAACGGTCCGGCGCCATCGAGCTTCGAGGCTTCGACCAGTTCGTCCGGGATGGTGAGGAAAAACTGCCGGAAGAACAGCGTTGCCGTCGCAGACGCGATCAGGGGAATCGTCAGCCCGGCATAGCTGTCGAGCAGGTTCAGGTCCGCCGCGATTTTATAGGTCGGGTAGATGCGCACCTCGACCGGCAACATCAGCGTGATGAAAATGAGCCAGAACGCCGCCATCCGCAGCGGAAACTTGAAATAGACCACCGCGAAAGCGGAAATGATCGAGATCGCGATTTTCCCGAGCGCGATCGTGCAGGCCATGATGAAACTGTTGACGAGCATGGTCGCGACCGGCTCGCGCGTACTGCCCGAAGACCCGACGAACAACGTCTTGTAATAGGTCTCGAAGAAAATCGGGCCCGGCGTCAGCGGCATCTGGCCGTTGGCAGTGATTTCCTGCGGATGTGTGGAGCCGACAAAACAGAGATAGACCGGGAACGCGACGATTGCGACGCCCAGCGTCAGGATTATATAAGGTACGACGCGGCCTAAGCCCCGATGCTCGACCATCAATACGCCACCCTGCGTTCGATGAAACGGAACTGCACTGCGGTCAGTGCTACCACCATGATCATCAAGATCACGGATTGCGCGGCCGAAGAGCCTAAGTTTCCGCCGAGGCGGCCGTCGAAGAAAACTTTATAAACGAGCGTTTCCGTTGCCTTGGAAGGTCCGCCTTGCGTCATCGCATCGATGATGCCGAAGGTATCGAAGAACACATAGACGATGTTCACGACCACGAGAAAGAAGATCGTGGGTGACAACAGCGGAAGAATGATGGTCCAGAAGCGCCGCGCGGGCGACGCGCCGTCGATCGCCGCGGCCTCGATCACCGCGCGCGGAATCGATTGCAGGCCCGCGAGGAAGAAGAGAAAGTTGTAGCTGATCTGCTTCCAGGTGGACGCGAGCACGACGAGGGTTAGCGCGTCGTTGCCGTTGAGTAACGGATTCCAGTTCCAGCCCATCGCGCGGATGCCCTGCGCGACCACGCCGAGCGAAGGCTGGAACATGAAAATCCACAACACGCCCGCCACCGCAGGCGCGACCGCGTAAGGCCAAATCAAAAGTGTTTTATATACGCTCGCGCCCTTAATGCTCTTGTCGGCTTGTACTGCGAGTAAAAGTGCGAGCGAGAGTGACAACCCCGCGACCATGATCGCAAACACGGCGGTCGTGAGCATGGTGCGGTAGTAGCCGGTGTCTTCGAACAGTTCTTTATAGTTTTCGAACCAGACGAAGCTGGTGTTCAGGCCGAAGGCGTCTTGCAGGAGAAATGACTGCCATAGCGCTTGGCTCGCCGGCCAATAGAAGAAGACCGCGACGACAAAAAGCTGCGGCAAAAGCAGGAGATAGGGGAGCGACTTGCCCCCGAATATCGCCCGCTTTTGCATAGGCTGGCCTTTACTTACTTCTTATCGGGATACGGTCTTCTCGAATTGGCGCAAGAGCTGGTTGCCGCGGCTCACCGCGTCGTCGAGCGCCTGTTTCGCGGTCTTCTTGCCAGAAAGCGCCGACTCCATTTCTTCGCACCAGATGTCGCGCAACTGCACCATGTTGCCAAAGCGAAGCCCGCGCGAATTGTCGGTCGGTGCCTTGTTGGTGAGTTCCAAGAGCGGCGTTTCGAGATGCGGCTTGTCCTTGTAGAAGCCTGAAGCCTTGGTCTCTTCGTAGGCCGCTTTCGTGATCGGCAGATAGCCGGACTTCTGGTGTAGCTCGATCTGCTTGTCGGTGCGCGACAGGAACGTGAAGAATTTCGCGACCCCTTTATATTCTTCGTTCTTCTTGCCGCCCATGACCCAGAGCGAAGCGCCGCCGATGATCGAATTCTGCGGGGCACCCGCGACATCCGGATAATACGGCATCGCGGCGTTCGCCCATTCGAACTTCGCGTTTGCCGCAACGTTGCCGAAGAATGCCGACGAGGTGAGGAAGATCGGGCATTCGCCGCTGGTGAAGCGGCCTTCGCCGGTATTGGTGCGACCCGAATAATCGTAGGTCTTGTCTTTCTGTAATTCGACCAGCATCTCAAGATGACGCAGCACGGTCGGATTGTTGAACGTCAGAACGGTGTCGAAACCTTCCATTCCGTTGCTCTTGGTGCCGATCGGAAGATTGTGCCAGGCAGACAACTGCTCGATGTTCAGCCATGTCGCCCAGGCGTTCGAGAAGCCGCAGTTCTCATATCCGGCGGCTTTCAGTTTCTTCGCGGCAGCGAAAACGTCCGGCCAAGTTTTTGGCGGTGCGTTCGGGTCCAGGCCCGCCTTCTTGAAAGCGTCCTTGTTGTACCACATCACCGCGCTTGACGAATTGAACGG
>LNEZ01000042.1 GCA_001464215.1 Rhizobiales bacterium Ga0077548
GAGTGCCTGACCGAAACCGGCGCGGAAATCCTCATCGTGCCGAACGGCTCGCCTTACGACCGCACGAAACAAGACGTGCGTCTGTCACACGCGGTCGCGCGCGTCACCGAAAGCGGATTGCCGTTCATCTACGTCAATCAGATTTGCGGGCAGGACGAGCTTGTCTTCGATGGTGCGTCGTTTGCGCTGCACGCCGATCGTTCGCTCGCGTTCCAGTTGCCTGAGTTCCAGGAATGCGTGGTCGTGACCACGTGGAAGCGGGAAGGCGGAACGTGGCGCTGCGAGAATGGCCCGGTCACGCCCGATATCGAAGGTGACGCTGCCGACTATGCGGCCTGCGTGCTGGGCCTACGCGATTACGTAAACAAGAACGGCTTCAAAGACGTAGTGCTCGGGCTTTCCGGCGGTATCGACTCCGCGTTGTGTGCCGCGATGGCGGTCGATGCCTTGGGCGCGGATCGCGTTCACTGCATGATGCTGCCTTATCGCTACACGTCGGAAGATTCGCTGAAAGACGCCGCCGATTGCGCGAAAGCGCTTGGCGTTCGCTACGACGTGTTGCCGATTCTCGAAGCGGTCGAAGGCTTGCAAAAGTCGCTCGCCGAAATGTTCAAGGGCACCAACCGCGACATTACCGAAGAAAACCTTCAGTCGCGCGCGCGCGGCACGATCCTGATGTCGATCTCCAACAAGTTCGGGCCGATGGTGGTGACGACCGGCAACAAGTCGGAAATGTCGGTGGGCTACGCCACGCTCTATGGCGACATGAACGGCGGCTATAATCCGGTGAAAGATCTCTACAAGACCGAAGTGTTCCGGATCGCAGAGCTTCGCAATCGCTGGAAGCCTGTGGATGCGAAAGGGCCGGACGGCGTTGTGATCCCGAAGAACATCATCACCAAGCCGCCATCAGCGGAGCTTCGCGAGAACCAGAAGGATCAGGATTCGCTGCCGCCCTACGATATTCTCGACGGCATTCTGGAGCGCTTGGTCGAGCGTGAAGATTCGGTCGCGGCGATTGTCGAGGCGGGCTTTGAGAAGGAGACCGTGCTGAAGGTCGCGCGTTTGCTCGACATTGCCGAATACAAGCGCCGTCAGGCAGCACCCGGCGTGAAGGTCACGCTGCGTTCGTTTGGCCGCGACCGCCGTTACCCGATCACCAACCGTTTCCGCGATCCGGGCACCAAGCCCGCCGAGCCGGACAAGTCTTTGTCTAAGGGTGCGGTGGCCGCGCGGACGGAAGTGATCGACTTCTAATTAACGTACTAAAGCCGCGCCGTCGCAGCGCACGCCGTTTACCCAGACATCCGCTTCGCCAAGGCCGATGCCGACCGTCTTCAGGACATTGTTGAGCACGCCGTCGATCGTCGGCGCCACCGGCGTCAGGATCGCGCGGATCAGCGCCGTAATAATCGCGGTCGGCGTCAGGCTGAGCAGACCGGAGAGACTGACGTTCAACGTAAGGCTGCCGAGCAAACTTGCCGTCAATGACTGCGTGAAGTTTACGGTCCGCACGTTCTTCGCAGTAAGGCTCGTGATGTCGGCATAGCGGAACACGACATTGGTGTCGGTCATGTTCGTAATTTCCGCGTTCGCCCTGCCGGTTGCCGTGATCAGCCCTGCCACGTTCGCAATCGATGCATTTGCCATGGTTGGCGGGCTGCCGAGCGTCTTCCAGCCCGCGAGTGTAACCGGCTCCGCGATCCACGCATTCACGAGCGAAGGACGAACGCTCAGCGTGACACGCATATCGGCTACAGGATTTGCGCCGCATGAAATATCGGCGAGCCGGGCGCGCGCGGCGGCGATATCGATATAGACCGGCACGCGTAATGTTACGGCGGAGAGGAGGCCCGTACCCGCGACCTGCGCGATCAGCCGGATACGCGTCTGCGCCGTATAAACTTCGATGCCGGTGTTGCCGAAACGAATCCAGGGCGAAGACTGCGGCCGTTCGCCGACCGTAATTCCGAGCTGCGTGCTCAGCAGACCCGGAACGGTGAGGTTGGAAGTTATGTCCACCTGATTATGACCGTTTGCGACTTCCGCGACCGCCTGAATGATGGAGATCGCGGTCGCCTTCGCTTGCAGCGCCGCAGCACCCTGTCCGAGGTTCAGCGATGCGCTCTGTCCGAAGTCGAACAGCTTGTTCACGTAAAGCTGGACGTTGTTTGCGTTGGAATAGTTTTTCAGTTGCTTCAGCGCGAAATCGACCTGCGCGCCACCGGCGTTCGCTTGCGCGACACTGATCATCGCGTCGAGAATTTGCCCGGCGGAAACACGCGTTGCCGCCAACTGCTCATAAGTGCCGGCCTGACCCACGACGGAAGTGCCGAGCGTATTCGAGAATTTGAAGAGATCGACGTTGTATCCGGCAAGCGCGTTGTAATCCATCACCGTCAGCGAAACGTTGCCGCCGAGCAGCCCACCGAGAAACGCATTCAGGATTCCGCCGTCGAGCGAAAGCAGCCGCGAGCCGACGGTGAAGGCCGCTTGCGCGGTCGAAACCGCTGTGGCGCGGGTGGCTACATTCATGGTGCCTTCGGGGAGGAAGCCTTTTCCGAAATAGGCCTGCGCCTTCGAGTCAAGTTCGACCATCACCGCGTTCACGGGTGAGCCGTTCGGCACGAAGCGCATATTCACCGGGATCGCAGGATTCGCAGCATAGCTACCCTTGGTGATGCGGATGTCGCGAACGCCGAAGACGCCGTTGTCGTTCACGGTCGCGGTCGCGGCGGCCAGCGCCTTGTCGGGATCGCGGGCGGCGGCGATCGCCGCGAGATCGACAGCGCTTTGCGCTTTTCTGCGCTCTACGAAGATGGATGCGACATCGACGCCGATCGCAAGCGCGCCGACCGCACAGATCGCGAATGCCGCGCCTATGATCGCGATGCCGCCGCGCTCGTCGCGCAGAAATACGCGGGCATAGTTCCGGCGGGGCATTGTCAGTAACCGCCCCGCCGGACGACGGCACTGCGCGCGATCGTTTTCGGAGGCATGGGGATCAAGCCTTCGAACGCAAACACGATCGAGCGCGAGGCGTCGTAGCTGATCGAAACGTTGAAAAGATTGGCGTCGCCCGGCGAAGTCGCTGCCGAAACGGTGAGATAGTTCGGGTCGATCAACGGGTAGCTGCCGACGATGCTGGTGACCTGGTTCTTTGCGAGTGCGGCGCGTTCGGCCTCGGTCAGACCCTGGACAGTCGCGCGGGCGGCTTCAGCTGCGATCTGTTGCACCGAATGCACTGTGCCGAAATAGATTGCGAAGATCAGTACGCCCAACAGCACGATGAAAAAGAGCGGCCCGACGATGGCGAACTCGATGGCAGCGAGCCCTGAGCGGTCGCGCATCCAGCGAGGCAGCTTCCGCCGCAGCAGGCGCCATGTCGGGGTCCGCCAAGGCTGGGCAGAGGCCGTCTTGAAAGGCTCGGGCATATTCTGCACCCAAAGAACGAGTAAAGAACAAGCGCTACCTTAGCGCGCAAATATAACGTATAGGTTAAATAATATATTCTTCTCTACTTATAGTTGTATCAGCTGCTCCGCTGAGTTCGCAGCGCTTTTCGTTGGCTATACCGGCCCTTGCTGGCTTAGAGCTTCGGCTGGAAAGCGATTCCGAAAGCACCCTGTATGTCCGGCCCCGTCGTCCGCTTTGCGCCGTCTCCCACCGGCCTGATCCACATCGGCAACGCGCGCACAGCGCTCTTGAACGCGCTCTATGCGCGGAAGCTCGGCGGAACTTTCATCCTTCGGCTCGACGACACCGACCGTGCCCGCTCCGAGGAGCGCTTTGCGGATGCGATCAAGCAGGATCTCGACTGGCTCGGCATTCCACCGGACCAAATCGAAACCCAATCCTCGCGCATGAGCCGCTACGAAGACGCACTGGCGAAGCTGCGCGCCGTGGGCCGCGTTTACGCCTGCTACGAGACGGAAGACGAGTTGGAGCGCAAGCGTAAGCGCCAGCTCGGCCGCGGCCTGCCGCCGGTTTACGACCGCGCATCGCTTGCGATGAGCGGCGAAGACCGCGCGAAGTTTGAAAGCGAAGGCCGCAAGCCTTATTGGCGCTTCAAGCTCGATCACCGCGTGATCAAGTGGGACGATCTGGTGCGCGGCGAAATCGCGATCGACACCGCGTCGCTTTCCGACCCGGTGGTCCGCCGCGCCGACGGCACCTGGCTCTATTCGCTGGCGTCCGTCGTCGACGACATCGACATGAAGGTCACGCACATCATTCGCGGCGAAGATCACATCACGAACACGGCAGCACAGCTCGATATGTTCGCGGCCCTCGGAGGTGACGCGCGGACTTTCGCGCATCACAATTTGCTGACCCTGCCGGGAGGTGAGGGGCTTTCCAAGCGCTTCGGGTCGCTGTCGATCCAGTCGCTTCGCGAAGCGGGGCAGGAAGCGCTCGCAATCGCAGCCGCAGCGGTGCTGACCGGAACCTCGCTCGCAGTCGAGCCAGTGGAAACGCTCGGCGCGCTCGCGGAAAAAATCGACTTCAAGAAAATATCGCACGGTCCTGCGCGCTTCGATCCCGCCGATCTCGATGCACTGACGGCGAAGACGCTGCACGCCGCGTCTTTCGCTTCGGTGGAAGATCGCCTGAAGGTGCTGGATGTAGGCGGCGGAGAAAAATTCTGGCTCGCAGTGCGCGGCAATCTCGCGCGCCTGAGCGAAGCAAAGGAATGGTGGGAAGTCGTCTCTGCGCCAATGGCGTCGAAGATCGCAGATAGCGACCGTGACTTCTGCAAGCTCGCGGAAACGCTTTTGCCGGCCGAACCCTGGAGCGAGAAAATCTGGGACGAGTGGCTGGCTGCGATCAAGCCGGTGGCGAACCGCAAGGGCCGCGAACTCTTTCACCCGTTACGGATTGCGCTGACGGCCCGCGAAAACGGACCGGAATTGCGGGCACTTCTGCCCTTGATAGGCCGCGCCCGCGCCTCCGCGCGGCTACGCGGCGAAAAGGCTTAGTTTACCGGATTGACCGGACGAACCGGATAGAACTGCGGGCCGACTACGCGCACCTTGCGCTTGCCGTCCGGCTTTTCCGGCGGCAGCGTTTCGTTGGCGGTAGGTGTCGGTGTCGGCGGTTCGAACAAGGGGTTGTTCGGATTCTTCGTCTGCTGCGGCTGCTGCTGCGGGTTTGCAAGCGGCCCGATCTTTGGCTGCGAGAGTTGCTTCGAGCGCTGTTCGGTTACGATGATGTCGCCGCGCTGGATCGTCTGGTCCTGTCCGAGCGCTTCGGACCAGCTTTGGCCCGGCCCGCGGCACGAACAGCCCGGATTATATTCGGTGCGATATTTAAAAGCGTTCGGCAGCGCCGAGTAAAGCTGGCCCGAGCTCGACACCGCCTGCTGAATGTCCTGTCCCGGATTGTTGTAGAAATAGAGACTGACTTCCGCCGCCGGACATTGACGCTTGCAGAGCGCCTCGTCTTCGCCGAAGCGCGACTGCACGGTCGCAAAGCTGATCGGGAAGAACGCGCCGTCGCACATACGCACGCAGACTGTCCGGAAACCCTGACCTTCCATCGGAATATCGTTCGGCGCGACATCCGGATTTTCGTCGGTGTTGCCGAACAGGCGGTCTAGGAAACCGCGCGGACGCGGCGGCGGTACAGCGGCATTCCGATATTGCGGACCGCAATTATTCTGGTTCAGCGAGACGAGAATCTGCCGGCGTTGCAGGTCGCGCGTGTAATTCCCGTCGGCGTTGCCGCCACGGATCTGCGTTAGTTCCTGCTGCATACGGTCGAGGTTCGCGCGCATACGATCGATCTGCGGCTCCAGCGTGTTGCACTGTTCCGGCCGCTGGCTGCCGCCGAAAATAAAAAAGCCGCGGCGGTCGCAGCCGAGACGCCGGGCCGTTCCCATCGCCTGATCGAGTTCCTGCCGCTGCTTGAAGATCGCGTCTTCGTAGCGGGATACCTGCTCGTTGCTGGCACCGGCGGGGCCGCGATTGACTTCGGCGAGC
This sequence comes from Rhizobiales bacterium Ga0077548, assembly GCA_001464215.1. Lineage (GTDB taxonomy): Bacteria > Pseudomonadota > Alphaproteobacteria > Rhizobiales > Xanthobacteraceae. Next base: position 5,979 of record LNEZ01000042.1, read on the forward strand.
GCCGCTTCGAGGCGCTGGCAGACCGCGCCGGTATTGGTCTGCTGCTGCGGAAACTGCTGGGGACGGGGCTGCTGTTGCGGGAAGGGTTGCGGCTGATTGTTTGCCGGCGGCGGCGGAGCGTTCGGAATATTCGCCGGCGGCAAGGGCTGCGCGGCCGCGGCGCCCATAAGCGCCACGAGAGTCGCGATAGCCAGGCTGTTACGCCGCTCGAGAGCCATGAATCACGCCGCTTTTACAAAGGATTCGCCGCTAAAACACAGAATAACGTGACCGAATGATGGTGACTATTCCGCGTCCGGCTGCGCGGCGGGTGCTGCGGCCGCAAACGCCGGGTGCCTTTGGCAGGCCTCGTCCACGGCCACGATCTTCGGGAACTTCGCCATATCCACCTTATAGCGCCGGGCATTGAAGACCTGCGGGATCAGGCAGATGTCGGCAAGCGTCGGCTCAGCGCCGAATGCGTAGGGCGCGGGCGCGATCATGCGCTCGACCGCGCTGAAGCCGTCCTCAATCCAATGCCGCGTCCACGCATCGACTGTTTCGAGATCGAGATTGAGTTTTTTGAGGAGGTAATTACGCGGGCCGGTGTTACCGAGCGGATGCACATCCATCGCAATGATGTGCGTCACGGCACGGACGCGGGCACGCAATAGCGGGTCGGCGGGCAGAAGCGGCGGTTGCGGTTGGATCTCGTCCAGATAATCGATGATCGCGAGCGACTGGATCAGCACATCGTCGCTGTCGAGTTTCAGAGCCGGTACCCGCGTTTGCGGGTTCACGGAAATGAAGGGCTCTTCCTTGTGTTTGCCCTTCACGAGATGGATCCCGATGGTCTGGTACGAGAGCCCCTTTAGCGCGAGCGCGATGCGTACGCGATAACTCGCGGATGAGCGGAAGTAAGAATAAAGCTGCATACCGGCTTCATCGCTAAAACCGGCGCGAGATTCAAGCGCTCCCGTGATTCATCCGCAGCACGGCATATTGTGCATAGCCGCGAAACGGCCGGGCGAAGTGGAGTTCGGCGCCGCGATAATCCGCGAGCGCGCGTAACTGGACTTCGAGGTCACCGCGCGGGGTCACGTGAAAGAGCGTAAGCCAGCGCTGCAACGCACGGGCGAAGAAACCGGGCAGTCCGCGCTGATCTCCGAAATCGACGATATGCAGTTCGCCATTCGGCGCCAGCATCGGCATTGCGTGGGCCAGAACCGCGCGCCAGACCGGAATCATCGAAAGACTGTACGAAATAAAAATCCGCTCGAAGCGCTCGACGCCGAATAGCGCTTTTGGGTCGAAGCTTGTTGCGTCCGCCTGCGCCACTTCGATTGCGTCGTCGAGCTTTTCGCGTGCGATGTTGGCGCGCGCCGTGATCAGCATTTCATCCGAGATATCGATGCCGAAGAAATCCGCATCGGGAAAATACTTCGCGGCCAAGATCAGGTTCCGCGCGGTGCCGCAGCCGATCTCCAGGATATGCGTATCCGGTGCGGGCTTGAGCCCGCGGATCATGCCGTCGCGGCCGAGCAGATAGAATTTTCTCGTGAGATCGTAGAAGCGCCGCTGGTGCCGGTACATCCGGTCCATTTTTTTCGCGGCGATGGCCGTGTCGTCGCGTGTCAGCATTTCACTTGAGGACATACAGATGAAAGCCGCCGTAAATCGCCGAGCGGTCGCGCGAGGTGAAGGCGAGCGACTCCGCTTCGCGGTAATCCCACTGATCGAGAATCTCCGGCGCAACGCGGCCGGGCAGGAGCGAAGGCTTCGCAGCGGTACGGAAGATCACGCGCGCACCCGGTTTCGCGGTGCGGGTGATTTCCTTCCAGAGCGCATTCAGCTGCGCGTCGTTCATCCAGTCTTGCGCGTCGAGCAGAATGTAGCGGTCGCGGGAGCGATCTTGCTGCGCTTCGAGATATTCGGTGAAGGAGCGGTTCAAGACTTCGACGCGATCCGCCCGCGTCTTGATCGTTTCGAAGTTGTCGCGCCGGAGATAAGGCGGCAGCGGCCCTTGTGCATCCTGTGCGTAGCCACGCCCGAACGCCTGCCAGGCGAAGTAGTTATCTTCGATACGGAAGCCGCAGGAGAGCCGTTCCAGCCGCTCGTATACGACCGCCGCCATGTTGCCGTTTCCGGCGCCCGCAAGCGCTTCATACTGAGCCGGCGGAATACCGAGACCGAACAGCGAAAACTGCCGTGCCAATGCCCAGCGGATAAGCCTGCGGTCGAACAGCGGTGCGAGCGCGGTGGCGAAGTAGTTCTTTTGTTCTTCGAGTGAACGCGCCCGCAATAGATCGCGCGGGTTCACACCATAGGCCCGCGCCACGAAATGGCCGAAGCCGATGCAGCGGCCCAAGAGGCCATGGCGGTAAAAATTGTGCGCGAAGATTCCGATGCGCCGCTCGCCGAGACCGAAGCGGCGGTGCTCCCAATAAGCGCGCGTCTTCTCGTCGAGCTGTGCGGAAAGCCAGCGGTCATAGGCGGCGATGTTTGCCTGCTCGTTTGCAACGCCGAAGAGACGGTAGAACTCGTTCCATGACGGAAGCCGTGCTGCCGCCGCGAGCTTGAGCTTGTTCAGCGCGATATGTGTTGGATTGAGGTCGAGCGCGGTCACGCGCGCCGGGTTCGCGGTGAGATAGGAAAGTATGTTGCAGCCGCCCGATGCAATCGCGACGACATGGCTGTCGGCCGTGATCGCGAGCGCCTCCATATCCACTTCCGGGTCTTCCCAGATTTGCGGATAGACGAGTCCCTTGAAGAGCGATGCGAACACCGCGTTCAGAAGATTCGCTGGCGCAAGCGAGCGGCCATAGCCGACCGCGTTCCGCAGCCGTGCGGAAACAGTGATCTCGGACAAGACAGGTCCCTCAACGGAATCGAATTCTTATTTTGTTTCCGTTTAGCGGACGGCCAATGTCAGTTTGACGACAGCTTATCGAGACGCGTCTGCATCTGATCGGCGACTTCACGGTCGGCCGCGCGAGGCGAGGGCATGAGACCGTTCACGACGCCTTCCTGATCGGCAGCGCTGCGATTTTGATTGAGTTTAGCCTTGCCTTCGATGCTTTCGATATGAAGCCGCACGCCGACGATGCCCTTGATCTGGCGTTCGATGAAATCTTCCGGCGCGTCTGAGACCTGCCAGGGCTTTTCGAAAGCGGTTTCGAATCGCCTTGTGAGCGTCTCAACTTGCGCGCGCAACATATCGGCGTCCTCGAAGATTTCGAGCCGCCCACGCGCGGCGATCATCGAGTAATTCCAGGTTGGCACGACTTTGCCGTGCTCCTGCTTCGACGGGTAATAAGACGGCGACACGTAAGCATCCGCGCCCATGAACAGCGCAAGCGCGGGCTTGGAAAGATCGCTCTCGTGCCATTGCGGGTTTGCGCGCGCGAGATGGCCGGCAATCATTCCGTATGGTCCGGCGCCCGCATCGAAGATGATCGGCAGATTGCTGACAATCGGTCCCTGCGCGCCGACCGAGATCAGCGTCGTCAATCCCGATGCCGCGATCTGCGTTTGCAGGGCAGGGAGATCGCTCTCGCGGAATGCGGGCGGGATATAGATCATCACCTAGTCCGGCAACTCAGCGGAAGTATCGGCCAGTGCTGCCGCGCGCGCAGTCACCGTATCGAGCACGCGCTCGAATGCTGCGCGATCTTCACTCGAGACTTCGCCGAACATTCGTTGCGAAAGCGCCTGCGCTGCCGGCGCTATCGACTCGTAGATTTCGAGACCGATAGGGCTCAGCGACAAGAACGCTTCGCGTTTGTCGTCGCGGTTCGCTCGTTTCGCCAGCATCTTTTTGCGCGTAAGCGTCGCGACCGCGCGCGATACCTTGGTTTTGTGCATATGGCTGCGCTCGCCGATCTGCTTCGCCGTCATGGTGCCGAACTCGCCTAGCTGCGCGATCACACGCCATTCCGCGATACCGATGCCGTATTTGGTAGAATAGGTCCGCGCGGTGGCCTGACTGACGAGGCTTGCCGCCACTACCAGCCGGTAAGGCAGGAAGTCCTCGAGCCGCAGCACGAAACCTTCGTTATTTGACATTGGTTTCATTTGTAACTACTTTGCACAACTAGCAGCGCGCGGCAACTATTGATCCGCGCGACAATAATCGAAAGCGAAAGGCGAGCAATCGCCGAAGAAATCGATAAGGGAGAACGCCATGGCGAGCGACCGCAGAAGCGCACCCGTCGAGTCCCGCAGGCCCGCCGACATCGAAAGCGCGATCATCCCCGGATATATGTCGGGTTTCGGCAACAGCCTATCGGCCGCAACTCGCCGCAGAAGGTCAATTACGGCCTCTATGCCGAACAGCTTTCCGGTTCACCCTTCACCGCGCCGCAGGCGACTAACCAGCGCTCCTGGCTTTATCGCGTACGCGCCGGCGTCAAGCACACCTCGCGCTTTACGCGCATCGACCGTGGCCACATCCGCACCGCTCCGGAGCGCGATGAGACCGAAATGCCGATCGGTCAACTGCGCTGGTCGCCGATGGAAATGCCGAAAGGTAAGACCACTTTCGTAAACGGCCTCCACACCATCACGGTCGCGGGCGACTGCGAAGCGATGAGCGGCATGGCTGCGCATATGCTCTTTATCAACGAGTCGATGGAGCGCGAGCACTTCTTCAATGCCGACGGCGAATTCCTTATCGTCGCGCAGGAAAA
>LNEZ01000043.1 GCA_001464215.1 Rhizobiales bacterium Ga0077548
CAAGAGAAGCAGGAACGCAGTCACCAGCACCGACCAGACGAACAGCGGCATCTTGTGCAGCGTCATGCCCGGCGCACGCATATTGAAGATCGTGGTGATGAAATTGATCGCACCGAGAATCGAGGACGCGCCAGCCAAGTGGAGCGAGAAGATCGCAAGATCCATCGCCGGACCGGGGTGACCCGCCTTTGAAGACAACGGCGGATACGCCGTCCAGCCGCCGCCGAAGCCGTTGTTGCCCGAGGGGCCTGGCACGAACATGGAAATTACAAGCAGGATTAGAGCCGCGATCAGCAACCAGTAGGAGATGTTGTTCATGCGCGGGAACGCCATGTCCGGCGCGCCGATCATCAAGGGCACGAACCAGTTGCCGAAGCCGCCGATCAGCGCTGGCATGATCATGAAGAACACCATGATCAGACCGTGCGCAGTCACGAACGAATTGAACATATGCGCATTCGGGAAATACTGAAGTCCCGGATACATCAGCTCCATGCGCATCGCGACCGACAAGAGACCGCCGAGCACGCCAGCGAAGATCGCCGCGATCAGGTAGAGCGTGCCGATGTCTTTATGGTTGGTCGAATAGAGCCACCGCGTGATGCCGTAAGGCGCGCCGTGATGGTCGTCGTGGTGATCGTCTTGAGCGTGGGCTTTGGCGGCTTTTGCCATGGCTTGCCTCGATACTTTCCGCGCGGGGTCGCGCGCTTAGTTTTTCGGTTCTGCTTTAACGGTGGCGACGAGCGCCGGATTCGGTTCCGGATTGGCCGCGAATTTCTTCTTGGCGTCTTCGAGCCATTTGTTGAACTCGGGTTCCTCGACGATGCGAATCACGATCGGCATATAAGCGTGGTTGATGCCGCAAAGCTCCGAGCACTGGCCGTAGAACATACCGGTCTTGGTCGCCTTGAACCAAGTTTCGTTCAGGCGGCCCGGAACGGCGTCGATCTTGATGCCGAACGACGGCATCGCGAACGCATGGAGGATGCCTTCGGCGGTGACCTGCACGCGAATGATCTTGTTCACCGGCAGCACGACTTCGTTATCGACCGTCAGCAAACGCGGCTGACCTGCCTTCAGGTCTTTGTCCTGCACCATCGACGAAATGAAATTGAAGCCGCCGTGATCCGGATATTCATAAACCCAGGTCCAGCCAGCGGTGCCGGTCGCCTTGATCGTGATGTCTGCCTTCGGAATGTTGAGCTGGTCGAACAGAAGGCGGAACGACGGGATCGCGATTGCAACGAGGATAATGACCGGGATCACGGTCCATGCGACTTCGAGCATGGTGTGATGCGTCGTGGTCGAAGGAACCGGATTCGCTTTCTCGTTGAAGCGCACGAAGATGATGACGAGCAGGACGAGCACGAAGATCGTGATCAGCGCGGAGATGATTGTCAGCCAGGTATGGAACTGGTCGATCTGTTCCATGATCGGCGACGCGGCACCCTGAAACGTCATCTGCCACGGCGAAGGCTGACCGGTGCCTGCAAACGCTTCCGCGCCCCATCCGATCGCGACCACCGCTGCCAAGGCAGCTACCGCGAGCCTGCGAATCGCCACACCCCAAGCCTTCGTCATTGTCACTCCGTCTCCAGAATTCACGCCGAGCCGAGCGGCGGCGGGCCATAAAGAAGGCCCGGAATCTTCAGATCAAACTACCACCGGACCCTGTGCCCCGGAACGATCCCCAAGGCGGCTCATTGCCGCGCATTCCATGGGTTTTTCGCGCCGAAAGCGCCGTCAGGACCGGCCTTGAGGCCAGATGAACCATACTCCGGAAGGGGCCGCAACGCCCTGCCCCGTCATTCGTCCGGCTATGCCCCATTCTTGACATGGCGTGACGGCGATGTACCCGCTCTTGCAACGAACGGGCGGACGGCCCCTCGCGATTCGCGGGCACGGAGATCACGGATGCGGACAGTTCCCGACGCGCGATTTTCCCTTCGCGCCGCGCTGGCGGTGTTTCTGGCGGCAGCGCTTTTTCCGGCTGCCGCGCAAGCGCAATACGGGACGGTAAAGTCCGTACATAACGACTGGCAGATCCGTTGCGAGACGGCGCCGGGAGCCCCCGGTGAGCAATGCGCGCTGGTGCAGAGCGTGACGGCGGAAGACCGGCCCAATGTCGGCCTGACCGTAATCATCCTGAAGACCGCCGACCAGAAGACGCGGATTCTGCGGGTATTCGCGCCGCTCGGCGTACTGCTCTCGAAGGGTGTCGGGCTCAATATCGACCAGAACTTCATCGGCAGTGCGAATTTCGAGCGCTGTCTCCAGAACGGCTGCATGGCGAACGTCCAGATGGACGAAAAGCTGATCGCGCAGCTCAGGTCCGGCAAGCAGGCGGTGTTCCTGATCTATCAGACGCCGGAAGAGGGCATCGGCATTCCGCTCAGCCTTTCCGGATTCAGCGCGGGCTTCGAACGGCTCGACAAGACGCCTTAAGTTTTCGACGCAGCCGGCGTCGAAAGCACGATGGCATTTCCGATCATGACAAGTGCCACGCCCAAGAACGCGTAGATCGTCCAGACATAGCCTTCAAAGAACGTCGAGAGCACGAGCGCCACGAGCGGCATCAGCACCGTGACATAGCCGGTGCGGCCGGTGCCGATGCGGCCGATCAGCGTGACATAAGCGAAGAAGCCGATCGCGGTGCCGGCAACTGCAAGAAATAAAATCGACAGCACATATTTCGGCGTCCATTCAACGATAAACGGCTCGCCTCTGGCCAGCGCAAAAAGCGCGATGAAGGCAGTGCCGTACAACATGGACCACGCATTGGCGGACAAGACCGGAAGTCCCCTCGCCTGAAACGCCGCCGAGAACATATTGCCGGTCGAGAAGATAAAGACGGAAAGCAACATCAGGAGCACGCCGGTCAGCGTTCCGGCCTGTCCGTCGATGGCACCGATTTTCGGTCCGAACAAAAGCGCGACGCCGATCACCCCAATTACCGCGCCTGCCACGATTCTGATGTTCAACCCGCCGCGGCCCAGTAGTGCGGCGTAAATCGGATTCACGACCGCCATCAGCGAGAACAGAACCGCCAGCAATCCGCCGTTCAGGTGAAAGCCTGCATAATACGCGGAGACGAAGTTGAACGAGAACATGGTCGCACCGAGAATCATGAAACGCACATGATCTTCGAGCGGAAAGCGCACTTTGCCATTCACCAAGAGCAGCCATGCGAAGACGATCAGGCCACCGAGTAAGAAGCGCCAGACCGCGGAAACTTCCGGCGAGACGACGCCGAGTTGCAGGCGAAGCGGCAGCCACGCTGCACCCCATAGAATGACGACGGTGGCATAGAGCGTATAGTCGGCGGGAGTGAGAGCGCCGCTGGGCTGTTGTTTCATTCGAGATCAGTACGCGAGCAGTTCGAAGGCAGGATCGACCGAGCCGCCCCAAATGCCGCGGTAAAGCGAAAGCAGTTCTTCAGCAGGCGTGGTGCCGCGCTCGACGACGAGATCGAGCGGCTCGAGGAAGTCCGACTCGTCGCGGCCGTCGTAAAGCTGGCGCTTGCGCCGAACGAGGCCGTTCCGCGACAGCGCAAGAACTTCACGCGCGATTTCGCGCACGGTGCGGCCTTTGATTTTCGCGTTCAACCCGAGCTTCGGCACATCCGCACGCAGCTGCTCGCGCTCGGCGGCACTCCAGTTTTTCGCGATTTCCCATGCCGCATCGAGCGATACGTCGTCATAAAAAAGACCAACCCAGAACGCGGGCAGCGCGCAGAGATTTTTCTGGGAGCCGGTGTCGGCACCGCGCATCTCCAAATAGCGCTTGAGCCGTACTTCGGGAAAAATCGTGCTCAAATGATTGGCCCAGTCGGAGATCGATGCGCGCTCGCCGGGCCGTGCCGGATGCTTACCCGCAAGCAAATCCCGGAACGAGGAACCTGCGACGTCAATATAGTCGCTGCTGCGCTTGATAAAATACATCGGAACGTCGAGCGCGTAATCGACATAGCGCTCGTAGCCCATTCCGCTCTCGAACGCGAAAGGCAGCATTCCTGCACGTGCGTTATCCGTGTCTTCCCAGATGTGCGAACGGTACGAGAGATAGCCGTTCGGCCTGCCTTCGGTGAATGGCGAGTTCGCAAACAGCGCAGTCGCGATCGGCTGCAATGCAAGCGATACGCGGAGCTTCTTCACCATGTCGGGTTCGGTCGAGAAATCGAGATTGGCCTGCACCGTGCAGGTGCGGAACATCATGTCGAGGCCGAGCGAGCCGACCTTCGGCATATAGTTCGACATAATCTTGTAACGGCCTTTCGGCATCACCGGCGTTTGTTCGCGCGTCCATTGCGGCGACATACCGATGCCGAGGAAGCCGATGCCCAAAGGCTCCGCGACCTGCCGAAGCTGCGCGAGATGCGCGTTCAGTTCCGAGCAGGTGCGATGAATTGTTTCCAGCGGTGCGCCGGAAAGCTCGAACTGCCCGCCGGGCTCCAGCGAAATCGCACCGCCGCCGGTAACATCGGCAAGGCCGATAATGGTCTTGCCCTCGAGGATCGGCTCCCACCCCAAGAGCATCTGCATACCCTCAAGCAGCGCGCGAATGCCGCGGCGGCCTTCGTAGGCCACCGGCGAATGATCCTGGGTCCTGAACGGAATTTTTTCGTGCTCTGTGCCGACGCGAAACTCCGATTTCGGCTTTTCTCCCGCTGCGATCCACGCGACCAGTTCGTCGCGCGTCTCTATCGGCGTCATATCGATCTGGTCGCGGGCCATGCGGCACTTCCGGCAAAAGGTCGCGGACCATACAGGAGCACCCGCACGCTCGCCAATGCACGCGGCGCAGGTCTCACATTATTGAATGCTTGTTGCGACCAGCCAGTTTTTTACGGCTTTAAGCGCTTCGCCGCGGCTTTTGGTCCTTGCTTCGGCTTCGTTGAAAACCATGATCTGGGTATCCGCGCTGGTGCCGGTATCGAAGATGGAGCTGATTAAGGAGAGCTCGATTTCGCAGCCGAGCGCCTTTGCATCGCCCGACATCTCACTGACCAGGTTGCCGACCGCTTCCTGCACCGGCACCGCGCGATTCTGATGGCGATCGACGAAGCTGCCGTGAATGCCGTAGCGCTGCGCCCGCCATTTGTTCTCGGCGGCGATCGCGTAGTCCACCGGCGTCAGCGTCTCGTTGATTTTCGGATTGCGGAATAAATATCGCATCAGGCAGCGATAAAGCGCTGCGATTGCAATCGAGTCGGAGAGCCGCGTGCAGCTATCCGGCGCGCGCAGTTCCAGTGTCGGATGCGCATCGGAAGGCCGGATCGCCCACCACAGGTAGCTCCCGTCGGGAAGGACACGCGCGTCAATCAACGCCTGCTTGTATTGATCGAAGTCTTCGTTCGAGAAGAAAAGCGGCGGCAGGCCTGTGCGCGGTAACTCGTCATAGGCCGCCAAGCGATAGCCCATGAGGCCGGTGCGCCGCGAATTCCAGAACGGCGACGAGGTCGAGAGCGCGATAAAATACGGAATGAATGGTGTTGCACGGCGCATGAGTTCGACCCGCCGGTCCGGATCGGGGATTTCGACGTGCACATGGAGCCCGCAAAGCATATTTCGCTCGGCGAGCATCTGCAGATCCTGCATCATACCGTCGTAGCGCATGGCTTCGGTCTGGCGCCCGGAAGTCCAGGCCGCGGTCGGATGGGTTCCGGCGGCAATGATGGTCAGCCCGAACTCGGACGCAATCGAAGCCAGATTTTTTCGGAGTGTGCGCAGTTCGCGCGCGCCTTCCGAAAAATCAATTGAAGGCTTGGTTGCGACTTCGACCTGCGATTGCAGCATCTCGCGCATGACCGACGCGCCGAGACCCGTCTTCAACGCAGCAAGAAACGCAGCCGGCATCCGCCGTTGCACTGCTTTGGTATCGGCATCGACTACGAAATATTCCTCTTCGATGCCGAAGCTATAGGTATCAGCCATGTAGCCTCTCGATCCTTTTTTTGTTTTTGTTGGGCGGCTAGCGCCAGTCGCCGCAAACGGATTGCACGAGCGCAAGCGCGGCGACCGCCGCGGTGTCGGCGCGCAGGACGCGCGGGCCCAGCGACAGGCGGATAACATTTTCGCGTGCGAGCAGGCTCTTGCGCTCGTCTTCGGAGAAACCGCCTTCCGGCCCGATCAGTACGGCAAGATCGCTCGCCTTAACGTTGCGCAATTCTTCAAGAGAGGTTTTCTCGTCGCTCGCTTCGTCGCAGAACACGATTGCATTCGACTTCGGAAGCTGCGCCAGCCATTTCTGAAACGGCATTGGCTCATCTATTGCTGGCAGCGCAAGAATTCCGCACTGCTCGGCCGCCTCGATCGCATTTGCGCGCATCCGGTCCATATTCATTCTATTCACTTGGGTGAATTGGGTCAGCACCGGCGACAATCGAGAAGCCCCCATCTCGACCGCTTTTTGCACCATGTAATCCAGGCGAGCCTGCTTGAGGGGGGCAAACGCATAGACCGGTCCGAAGGTTTCAGGCTGCGGGCGAATTTGTTCCACCGGCCGCAATGCCGCACCGCGCTTGCCGCTTGCGGCAAGCCGAGCGAGCCATTCCCCATCGCGGCCGTTGAATATGATTACCTCGGCACCGTCGGAAAGCCGCATTACCTGCCGAAGATAATGGGCTTGTTCCGCTGCAAGTGCTGCCTCCTGCGCCGCAGCAATAGGCGCATCCACAAACAGGCGGGGGCTGCGAAAATCATACTTCGCCAAGACGCGGCTCCGGGTTCTATTCGTGGTAACCTTTTCGCCTCGATATTGCCCCAAGTCACTGGCTTTTGTTACGCCTTGCCAGCCATTCGAAACCGGAAGCAAATGCACGCTCGCGTCCTGCTCGCACTCGCCCTCGCCCTGCTCATTTTCGCAGGTGAGCATCGCTTGCTGTTTGCACAGGGCATAACGCTCGGGCCCGGTCCCGGCGATATGCAACCGAAGCAGCAACAGCAGCATCCGTGTCAGGCCGAATTCAACGCGCTCCGCGACGATATCCAGGGCAAAGGCAAAGCGCTGAACGAAGCCGGCAAGCGCAAGGCAACGCCGAAAGAACTCTGCGCGCGGATTACGAGCTACTCGGCCTCGGAATCGAAGATGCTCAACTTCCTCACCAAGCGCTCCGCGGAATGCGGCATTCCGCCGGAAGCGGCAGATGGTCTGAAGAAGAACCAGGGGAAGACCGTGGAGCTGCGCACCAAGATTTGTTCGGCAGCGGCCAACCCTGGTCCCGGACCGCAATCGCCGAGCACGGGTCTCAGCGGCGCGATCAATCCAAGCGCGGGCGTCGTGCCTGAATCGCCTACCGGCGGCGGCATCTTCGACACGCTTTCCGGAAACGTCTTGCAGCAATGACAAGCGGCGAGCGGCCGGTTGCGCCGGTTGCCGATTCGACCGGCAACTGGGTCGATTTCGCAGCACCCCCCTGGTCGCAGCCTTATCTTCGCCTCGCGCGCATCGACCGGCCGATCGGCTGGTGGCTCTTGTTGTTGCCGTGCTGGTGGTCAACGGCGGTCGCGGCGCTCGCGCAACGCGCGGCGTGGCCCGACCTGAAACTGATCGTGCTGTTTCTGATCGGCGCCATCGTCATGCGCGGCGCAGGCAGTACCTGGAACGATATTCTCGATCGCAAGATCGACGCACAGGTCGAGCGCACCAAGAGCCGGCCCATTCCATCCGGACAAGTGAGCGCGAAAGCCGCGTTTGTTTTTGCAATCCTGCTTTCCTTCATCGGGCTCGCCGTTCTCCTGCAAATGAACCGCTTTGCGATTCTGACGGGCGCGGCTTCGCTTCTGATCGTCGCGATCTATCCGCTCGCCAAGCGCGTGATCTCGATGCCGCAATTCGTGCTCGGCCTCGCCTTCTCCTGGGGCGCGCTGATGGGCTGGGCTGCGGTGTTCGGTGCGCTCGATTGGCGGCCGCTCGTTCTCTATGCGGGTACGATTTCATGGGTGATCGGCTACGACACGATCTATGCGCATCAAGACCGTCACGACGATGCGATCATCGGCGTAAAATCCTCAGCGCGGCTGTTCGGAGAGAATACCAAGCCCGCGCTGACTATTCTCTACGCGGCGACGATCGTGCTGATTTCGTTTGCAGTGATCTTTTCCGGCGGCGGGATTATATCACTCGCGGGAATCGCCGCGTTTGCGGCGCACCTGGTTTGGCAGGTGATGACGCTGGACGCGAACAATCCTGCGTATTGTCTGAAGCTGTTTCGGGCAAACCGCGATGCGGGGTTGCTCTTGTTCGCAGGGCTTGCGCTCGACGTAATTGCGGGCGCGCCGGGTATATCGATCTTTCCGCGCTAGTTACGCGCGATAATCTCGCGCTCGCCGGAATAAATACTTTCTTCAATCAGGCGATTTGTGCGCTGGCTGCGAAGGCGGATTGCGGTGCGCCGGTTACGGAGCGCGCTGCGGCGTTTGCGCCGCGGACTTGCCGGCGCGCGATTGCGTACCGCCGCCGGATTGCGCAGGCGGCCATCCTCGTCTGCGATCAAAATCGGCCTGCCGGTGACGCGGCTCCATTTGCGCGCATCTTCCGCGCACTCGTCGCTGTTTTCCGTCGCCTGCAAAAGAACGCTGAGCGCATCGTCGCCATGCTCGAGCGAAAGAAAGATCACGGGTTCGCTGCCGCCGGGCGCAAGCACGCGCACCGCAATACCCTGAAACTCGCTGAATGGAAGATGCACGCGCATCTGCACGCCGCTCACCGAGCGGCGAAATTCAATCCCGTTGCGCGTGACCCCGATTTCGCGGCTGCCGCCGTCGGCGGCCGGGTCGGCTGCGGTAAAGGACATCGGAAGGCGGAGCGGATCGAGCCTGAACAGAGGGCTCGATCCTTCCCACGCAATTCCGGCTGCGCTTGCCTGACGCCTCAATTTCTTGCTCTCCCCGCCGGATTTTTCCGGTCGTTCCCGGAACTCTTGCATGGCAGCACGAAGAACCGGCTTAAGGATTTGGGTAAATCTTTTCTGATTGGGCGCGAAAAGGCGCCGTTTTGACCATCATCCTTGACGAAACCTTGCCGCGGACGGCTTCAGAGAATAGAGCGAGCCATGACTTCGCGACCTGAAACGCTTCATGCTGAAGTCCTGCGCCCGCTCAGCGAAGCTGTCGCGGAAGCGGGCAAGCTCGCGCTTTCTAAATTCCGCAACAATGTGCGGGCGTGGAATAAAGAGAACGCATCGCCGGTGACGGAAGCCGATCTCGAGGTCGATAGTTTTCTGCGCGTACGGCTGAGCGGAATCGACCGCTCGATCGGCTGGCTTTCCGAAGAGACGGCGGATGCGCCCGAGCGTCTCACGAAAGATCGGCTCTGGATTGTCGATCCAATCGACGGCACGCGCTCTTTCATCGCAGGACGCGAAGACTGGGCGATCTGCGCAGCACTGGTCGAGCACGGCAGACCGGTCGTCGCGGTCGTCGAAGTGCCGGCAACCGGCGAATTATTTGCCGCAATCAGAGGCGGCGGCGCCACAAAAAATGGGCAGAAGATTTCGGCTTCGGCCAAAGCAGAAGTTGAGTCTGCCGTGATCGCATGGCCTGCAAAACTCAATAGCGCGGTAACGGTGCTGGGAAATCCGGTTGAAGTACCGAGAATTCACTCGATTGCCGTCAGGCTGTCACGTGTTGCAAGCGGAGAGATCGACGCCGCGCTTACCGCCGCAAATGCAAACGATTGGGACCTTGCCGCTGCCGACCTTTTGGTGCACGAAGCAGGCGGCAAGATTACCGATGCAAGGGGACGGCTGCCGATCTATAATCTCGCCACTCATAGTCACGGCGCGCTGATCGCAGCGGGGAGCGTGTTGCACCCAAGGCTCGTTTCCGCGCTTGCCGGATCGCTGAATTAAACGGGGATCGTCCACCGCCATGACTGCGCAAAAACAACTGCTTCATCTCGTCTTAGGCGGTGAGCTCACCAAACTCGACGGCACCGAATTTCGCGATCTCGAGAAGCTCGACATTGTTGGAGTTTATCCAAACTACGCGAGTGCCCATCAGGCCTGGAAAGCGAAGGCGCAACAGACGGTGGACAACGCGCAGATGCGCTACTTCATCGTGCATCTGCACCGGCTGCTCGATCCTGAAACGGATCAGGGCGCGGCGTAGCCGCCGCGCCGTTTCGCAGCCATGTGGCGTAAAATCCGAACATCGGACACTTTCCGGCGCCTGCTCGGCCGTTCGGTGGCGTCATACCTGAAACTCGTCTGGAAGACGCAGCGCGTCACCATCGAGCCTGCCGATCTCTACGATTGGATCGACGGCGAATTGCCGATTATACTTACCTTCTGGCACGGACAGCACTTTCTCACCCCGTTCGTGCCGAAGTCGCATCATAAAGCGAAGGTCATGATCTCCCGCTCTTACGATGCCGACATCAACGCCATCGCTGCCGAGGCGCTCGGAATCGGAACCATTCGCGGCTCCGGTACACATCGCAAAAACTTCCACGAGAAAGGCGGCGTTGCCGCCACGCGCCAGATGATCGACTCGCTTGAGCAAGGCTTCAATGTCGCGATGACCGCGGACGTGCCGAAGATTTCACGGCGCGCGGGTCTCGGTGTTGTCAGCATCGCGAAGCATTCTGGCAGGCCTATCTATCCGGCGGCGATCGCAACCAGCAGGCGCATCATCATGAAGCGGAGCTGGGACAAATCTTCCATGCACCTGCCGTTCGGCCGCGCCGCAATCGTCGCCGAGGAGCCGGTGATCGTACCCGCCGACGCAGACAATGCCGCGCTGGAGAAAGCGCGTAGCGAGCTCGAGCAGAAACTCAATCGAGCGACCGCACGCGCGGAGGCACTCGTAGGCAGAGTACCGAAAGTCGCGAGCGATGGCGCCTAGAGGCCGGCTTCCTATTCCGATCCGCCTCTATCGCGGAGCGACGCGATGGGCAGCACCCTTCGCCGGTTCGATCCTTAACTGGCGGCTGAAGCGCGGCAAGGAAGACGCGGCGCGCGTGCATGAACGCCGCGGCATCCCGAGTATCGAGCGGCCGCCGGGCGCGCTGGTGTGGGTTCATGGCGCAAGCGTCGGCGAAGTCCTGTCCGTGCTTCCTTTGGTCGAGCACATTCGCAAAAGCGGGTTCACGGTGCTTGTGACCTCGGGCACGGTGACGGCGGCGCAAACCGTCGCACAACGAATGCCCGCCGGCACGCTTCATCAATATATTCCGCTCGACTCGCCGCGCTTCATGCAATCTTTTCTCGATCACTGGCAGCCTGGGCTGGTGCTGATCGCAGAGTCGGAATTCTGGCCGAACCTTTTGATCGAGACTTCGAACCGTAACATTCCGGTCGTGCTCGTGAACGGCCGGCTGTCGCAGCGATCTTTTTCGCGCTGGCAGCACGCCAAGAAAACCGCGACCGCTCTCCTTTCCAGTTTCGATCTTTGTCTCGCGCAGGATTTCGATGTCGCAGATCGCCTCACGCAACTCGGCGCACCGCGCGTGCTTTCGACCGGCAACCTGAAATTCGATGTCATGCCGCCGCCTGTCGACGCCCATGCGATGCAGGAAATGAAGCGCACGGTGTATAACCGTCCGATCTTTCTCGCGGCGAGCACGCACCGCGGCGAAGACGAAGCGGTGATCGAGGCGCATATAGAAGTGATGCAGAAGATACCGAACCTTCTGACCATCATCGTGCCGAGACATCCCGAACGCGGCGGCGAAATCGCGCAACTCGTGCAGGAATATCGGCTTGCGCCCGCGATGCGGTCGCGCAATCACCTGCCCGACCGGGGCACGCATATTTATGTCGCCGATACGATCGGCGAGCTTGGGCTGTTCTATCGCCTGGCGCCGATCGTCTTCATGGGCGGCTCGCTGATCAAACACGGCGGACAAAATCCGATCGAGCCCGCGAAACTCGACAACGCGATGCTGCACGGCCCCTTTGTGCATAATTTCGCGAGCATCTACTCCGAACTTAACCGCCAGCACGCCGCCGCGACCGTAACCGACGCGCATTCGCTCGCGACCAGCCTGTTGCGCCTGCTCGACGATCCCGGCCTCGTGCGTGCGATGTCACAGGCCGCGCACGCGACGGTGATTCCGCTTTCGGGCGCGCTGAACCGCACCGCGAACGCGATCGAGCCCTATCTCGTGCAACTTCGGTTCGGGCAATAGCGCCATGGTCTCGCTTCGCGCACCGGAATTCTGGTGGCGTAAGGCGGGCGCCCGAGCCGCGCTGCTGTATCCCGTTTCCGCGATTTACGGCGCGATTGCGAAGCGGCGCATGACGCGCTCCGGCTATCGCGCAAAAATTCCTGTGATCTGCATCGGCAATCCGACGCTGGGCGGCGCCGGCAAGACGCCGGCCGCAATCACTATCGGCGGAGCGCTCAAGCGCGAGGGAAAGAAAGTTTTTTTCCTCACGCGCGGCTACGGCGGAAGCGAAACGGGACCGCTGCTTGTCGATCTTGCAAAACATGACGCGACTGCCATTGGCGACGAAGCGCCGCTGCTAGCTGCGATAGCGCCTACCATTGTCGCGCGCGAGCGCGTGGCAGGCGCAAAATTCGCGGAAGCGAGCGGCGCCGAATTTCTCATCATGGACGACGGATTTCAGAATCCATCGCTGGAAAAGAACTTCTCCATGCTCATTGTCGATGGCACGAAGGGCATCGGCAACGGCCTCGTGTTTCCGGCTGGGCCGCTACGTGCGCCGCTCGACGCACAACTCACACGCGCGCAGGCGATGTTGATCGTCGGGAGCGGCGAAGCCGGAGAAAAAGCCGCGCGGCTCGCGAAAGAGAGCGGAATGCAAGTCTTCCGGGCAAAGCTCGTTGCCGACCCTGTCTCGGCGGCTGAAATCAAAAACAAACGGGTGCTTGCTTTCGCGGGCATTGGCGCGCCGGAGAAGTTTTTCCGTTCGCTAGAGATGGCAGGCGCGATCGTCGAAGCGTCGCGAAGTTTCGGCGATCATCATCGCTATAATGAAACAGAAGCGGCGGTCTTGCTCGCGCAGGCGAAAGCGGGCGGGCTCGATCTCGTCACCACCGAAAAAGACCTTGCACGCATGAAGGGTGACGCGCGGCTCGCAGCCTTGCACACGCGATCAAAGGTGCTGCGAGTTCAACTCGCGCTCGATGACGAGAGCGGCCTTATCGCGGCAATCCGGAGTTCGCTGAAGTTTTAGCGGCGCTGGTCGTGGCGCCGTGCCATTACCGCTTCCGGCGTGGCATAGGCTTCCTGCAAATCCACGCTCCAGTATTTCAATTCATCGAGCGGAATCGGCGTGCCGGTAACCGCGCAACGCACATAACTGCCCGGACGGACGATGCGAAAATCGCCGTCCAGATAACGCAGCTCGGCTTCGCCGGCGGCTAGGGGCGTGCGTTCGAAGCGGTTCATGACCGTTATATGGAACGATCCGGGCCAGAGCGCAAAAGGTAATTTCGCACCCTCACGAAATCGTTGACGGGAATATTAAAACAGACTGCCTTGCTTGGTAGATTTCGCAGACGCAGGTGCAGCTTTCTTGGGCGCAGAGGGTGCTGTTCCCGACACAACGGCACCGAGGTGGCCATCCCTCACCTCGATATCGAGTACGGCGCCGGGTACGGCAGCACTCACTGAGCGCAATGGAATTCCATCGGGGCCACGTACCAGCGCGAACCCGCGATCGAGCACGCTTTTGTGGCTGTAGGCGCTGAGAAGCTGTGCAAGACCGTCAAGTCTGGTCCGCGCATTCCTCATTACATGAACACGTGCCCGATGCGCGCGTTCGGCAAGCGTTTCGCTCCGCTCGCGGCTCCGCTCAATTCGCAAGCGCAACGCATGAGGAGTATGCCGCGCTGCAATTTTAGAAAAATCCAAGCGATGGGCGTGCGCATTCGCGCGCAATGCGAGCGGCAAACGTCCCGCAAAAACATCGAGCCGCTGGCGCGGCATCGCAAGCAGGCTGTCGAGCGAAGGCACGCCGCGCGCAAGCCCGCGCAATTCGGTCTTCAGCCGCTCGATCATGCGCGACCAGCTTGAGACGAGACGTGCGGCGCGGTCGCGGGTGAGCGCGATCAGCTCCGAGCGCACCGGCACGGCCATTTCGGCTGCGGCGGTCGGCGTCGGCGCGCGCTTATCCGCGGCAAAATCGATCAGCGTGAAATCGGTCTCATGCCCAACCGCGGAGATCAGCGGGATCTTGCTCGCCGCTGCCGCGCGGACCACGACTTCGTCGTTGAAGCCCCAAAGGTCTTCGAGCGAGCCGCCGCCGCGCGCGACGATCAGAACATCCGGACGCGGCATTGCGCCCGCTTCCGGCATCGCGTTGAAGCCTTCGATGGCGTTCGCCACTTCCGGGCCGCAGGTCTCGCCCTGTACACGCACCGGCCACACCAGCACATGGCGCGGGAAGCGATCCGCCAGGCGGTGCAGAATGTCGCGAATGACCGCGCCGGTCGGCGATGTGATGACGCCGATCACGCGCGGCAGATACGGCAGCGGTTTTTTTCGCGCGTCGTCGAACAGGCCTTCGGCTGCGAGTTTCTTGCGGCGCTCTTCGAGGAGCGCCATCAGCGCACCGACGCCCGCAGGCTCCAGCGCGTCGATCACGATCTGGTAGCTCGACTTGCCCGGATAGGTCGTGACCTTGCCGGTCGCAATCACTTCCATGCCCTCTTCGGGCTTGAAGCGCATACGCGCGAAAGCGCCCTTCCAGATGATCGCGTCGATCTTAGCGCTGTCGTCCTTGAGACTGAAATAGACGTGCCCGGAGCCGTGCGGACCGCGATAGCCGGACACTTCGCCGCGCAGCCGGACATAAGGGAACGCCTCCTCCACGGTCCGCTTCAGGGACTGGGAAAGTTCGGAAACGCTGATTTCCGGCAGGTTGGTTGGCGCTGTGGATGCGGGCATTCGCGACTCTAATTGGGTGGCGGCCCATGATACATCAACAGGCTTCCGATGCTTAGTTCTGGTCGCCGCAAATGAATGTACTCCTGATCGGTTCCGGCGGCCGCGAACACGCGATGAGCTGGAAACTCGCGGCGAGCCCGCTACTCACCAAGCTCTATGCCGCGCCGGGCAATCCCGGCATTGCCGAGGACGCCGAGATCGTGCCGCTCAAGGTCGAGGACCATGCGGCGGTGATTGCGTTTGCCAAGGAGAAAAAAATCGATCTGGTCGTGGTCGGTCCGGAAGCGCCGCTCACGGCGGGCCTCGCCGATGCGCTGCTTGCCGCGAAAATCAAAGTCTTCGGCCCGCAGAAAATTCCGGCGACGCTGGAGGGTTCAAAATCTTTCACGAAGCGTCTCTGCGCCGAGCACAACATTCCGACCGCGGGCTTCATCGAAACGAAAGACCGCGCAGAGGCGCGCGCGTATATAGAGCGGCACGGCGCGCCGATCGTGCTCAAGGCGGACGGCCTTCATGCCGGCAAAGGCGTGATCGTCGCGATGACGAAAGAAGAAGCGCTGATGGCGGTCGATCAGGTTTTTGCCATGAGCGGCGAGGCACCGGTTGTCATTGAAGAATTTCTCGAAGGCGAAGAAGCAAGCTACTTCTGCTTCGTGCATGGCGAGCAGGTGTTGCCGCTTGCTTCGGCACAAGACCACAAGCGCGTCTTCGACAACGATCAGGGGCCGAACACAGGCGGCATGGGTGCTTATTCTCCGGCACCCGTTTTTACCAAAGAAATCGAACGGATCGTGCTTGAGAAGATCGTGCACCCGACCGCGCGTGCGCTCGCGAAAGCAGGCACGCCTTATTCCGGCGTTCTCTATATCGGACTGATGATCACGAAAGACGGCCCCAAACTCATCGAATATAATGTCCGCTTCGGCGATCCGGAATGTCAGGTGCTGATGCCGCGCATGAAGGATGATCTGCTCACGTTGATGCTGGCCACCGCGAACGGCGAGCTCGATAAATCCTCCGTGCGCTGGCGCGACGAAGTCGCGATCACCGTGGTCTTCGCAAACAAGGGCTATCCCGGCGCGTACAAGAGCGGTGCTGAAATCCGCGGCATCGAAAAGGCAAACGAAATCGAAGGTGTCACGGTTTTTCACGCCGGCACGAAAAGCGACGGCAACAAAATCGTTTCCAATGGCGGCCGCGTGCTGAACGTGACCGCGCTCGGAAAAAGCGTCACCGAAGCGCGCGAGCGGGCCTATAAGGCGATTGCCTTGATCGACTGGCCGGAAGGATTTTATCGCAGCGATATCGGCTGGCGTGCGATTGCAAGGGAGAAAGCGAAATGAAGGATTTGTCGATATGAAGGACTTGGCAGATCTCTTTCCCGGTTTTGAATCGCACTGGATCGACACTTCGGCGGGAAAGCTGTTCGCGCGATCCGGCGGCGAAGGCCCGCCGCTCTTGCTGATCCACGGCTTCCCGCAGACTCATGTCGAATATCATACGATTGCGCCTGCGCTCGCGAAGAAATTCAAGCTGATCCTGCCTGACCTTCCCGGCTATGGCTGGAGCGATGTGCCTAAATCCGATGCGAGCCACGCACCCTATACCAAGCGCGCGATGGCGGCGGCGCTGATCGAAGTGATGCAGAAGCTCGGTCATGTGCAATTCAACGTGATCGGGCACGACCGCGGCGGGCGCGTCGGCTATCGCATGGCGCTCGATCATCCGGGCCGGGTTGCGAGGCTCGCGGTGCTCGACATTATTCCGACGCTAGATATGTGGCGCGGCATGGACGCGAAACGCGCGATGGTGGTCTATCACTGGCCGTTCCTTGCACAGCGCGAGCCGTTACCCGAGATGCTGATCTCGAAAGCGCCGATCGAATATCTGGAATGGACTTTAGGCAGCTGGTCGCCGGACGGCTTGAAGAAATTCGACCCGCGTGCGCTCGACCACTATCGCGCCTTCTTCGCGGACCCCGCGCGCATCCACGCCTGCTGCGAAGATTATCGTGCGGGACAATCAACCGACGTGAAATTCGACAAGGAAGACTTCAATGCGGGTAAGAAAATCACCTGCCCGACGCTCGCACTCTGGGGCACGCGCGGTATTCCGAACTCCGGTGGCGACCCGCTTGCGATCTGGCAGCAATGGGGCACCAAGATCGAGGGCCGCGCCATCGATTGCGGGCATTTCCTGCCGGAAGAAAAACCCGTTGAGACCGCGGAAGCGCTCCTGGAATTTTTTACCCGCGCCTAGCAAATCATGGTGCCGTTCCGCGCTGCGAAGTACTTGCCGGGGGTGTAAAGCGCGGGCTTCTCCCGCTATAACCTCGGCCAAAGCCAAGAAGAATTTCAGGGCAGGAAATGACCGAATTCAATCGCCAGGAAGCCTTTTCCGGAACGAAAGATGTCGTGCAGGCGCTGGCCTTCGACCCTGCGCGGCTCGAGGAATATCTGACCAAGAATGTACGAGGCTTCGCGGGCCCGCTCAGCGTGAAACAGTTCAAGGGCGGACAGTCGAACCCGACTTATCTTCTGGAGACGCCTTCGCGCAAATATGTGCTGCGCCGGAAGCCGCCGGGAAAGCTCCTGCCCTCCGCCCATGCCGTCGATCGCGAATACAAGGTAATGGCGGCGCTCGGGCGCCAGAAATTTCCGGTGCCGGAAGCGCTGATTTATTGCGAAGACGAGTCGGTCACCGGCACCGCGTTCTATGTGATGTCGTTCGAACAGGGCCGCATCTTCTGGGAACTGCATATGCCGGATTCAAATCCGGCGGAGCGTGCCGCAATCTGGGACGCGCAAAACGCGACGATTGCGCAGCTGCATTCGCTAGAGCCGGAGAAGATTGGCTTGAGCGACTACGGCAAGGGCGAAGACTATGTCGCGCGCCAGGTCGCGCGCTGGTCGAAGCAGTATGTCGCCTCGAAAACCGACGACATTCCCGAGATGGACAATCTGATGCGCTGGCTGCCGGAGCATCTGCCGAAGCAGCAGGCGGTCCGCGTCGTGCACGGCGACTACCGGCTCGACAACATGATCATCCATCCAACCAAGAACGAAGTGATGGCAGTGATCGACTGGGAGTTGTCGACACTGGGCGATCCGCTGGCCGATTTCACCTATCACATGATGGGTTGGCATATGCCGAGCGCGAAAACCGGCACCGGCACGGGCTCGCTGAAAGACCGCGACCTGAAAGCGCTCGGGATTCCCTCAGCGGAAGATTACGCGGCGCTTTATGCAAAGCGCACCGGTTTCGATCCGCGCGGCCGCGATATCGACGTTTACATGGCCTATAATTTCTTCCGCATCGCCGGAATTTTGCAGGGCATTCTCGGCCGGGTTCGGGACGGCACGGCGGCTAACGCCAATGCCTCCACCATGTCACGGCAAGTACAGCCGCTGGCCGCGGCGGCGTGGCATTTCGCGGAGCGCGCGGGCGCCTGAACTTCGCGCTATAGTCCGTGCGTGCTGAACTTTCTTTGGAAGAAGAAACCACCGCGTATCGCGCTTGCCCTCGGCTCGGGTGGCGCGCGGGGCCTCGCGCATATTCCGGCACTCGAAGCTTTCGATGAGCTTGGCATCACGCCGTCCGCAATTGCCGGCTGCTCAATGGGCGCGGTAGTCGGCGCGGGCTATGCCGCCGGCATGAGCGGGAAACAGCTTCGCGAGTTCGCGTTCGAAGCACTACGCAAGCAAGGCGACTTCGCCCGCAGGCTTATTTCGATGCAGTGGGGCAGTTTACGCGAGCGTTGGCGCGAAACACGCTCGCTCCGGCAAGTGCCGCTGCAACTTGAGGCCACCGGCATCGCCGAGGAGTTTCTCCCGCCCGCCCTGCCAAAAACTTTCGAGGAGTTGAAAATCCCACTGACGGTTGTCGCAACCGATTATCGCGCACGCTCCGAGGCAATCTATCGCTCCGGGTTGCTGAGGCCCGCGGTCGCGGGTTCGATGGCCATTCCCGGTTTGCTGCGGCCGGTCGAATTCGACGGCAAGCTTCTGATCGACGGCGGCGCGGTCAACCCGCTTCCCTTCGATCTCCTGCGCAAGGACGCCGACATCGTGATTGCGATCGACATCACGAGACTCGGCGAATCGCCGCCAGGAATTCCCGACCCCATGCAGGCGCTGTTCACGGCCTCGCACATCATGACGCACGCGATCGTTTCGGAGAAACTGAAATCGGCGGCGCCGGATATCCTGTTGCGGCCGAATGTCAGCACTTTTGGAGCACTCGATTTTGCGCGGGCTCTACCAATCCTGAAAGCATCCGAGCCGATCAAGGAAGAACTGAAGCGGAAGCTCGGCGCGCTGCTCGACGCATAATTACCTTTTGGCGGCGAAGAAATTTTTGAGAATTGCGGCAGCCTCCGCCTCGCCGATACCGCCATAGACTTCCGGCTTGTGATGACAGGTCGGCGCGCTGAAGAAGCGCACGCCGGATTCCACCGCACCGCCCTTCGGGTCGTATGCTCCGAAATAAAGTCTGCGGATGCGCGCGAACGAAATTGCAGAGGCGCACATGGTGCAGGGCTCAAGCGTCACATAGAGATCGCAATCGATCAGCCGCTCGCTTTCGAGTTTCTTCGCGGCCCCGCGCAGCGCAAGCACCTCGGCATGGGCGGTAGGGTCGCGGTCGCGCAAGGTGCGGTTATTGGCGGTGGCCAGCACCTCGCCGTTCTTCACGACAACGCAGCCGACCGGCACTTCGCCCGCTTCGGCCGCTGCTTTCGCCTCGGCAAGCGCAAGCCCCATGAAATCCGGTGCGGCCAATTCGTTTCTCCGCGCATCTCGTGCTAGCTAGCCAAGCGAATTCGCACGAAGCACCATGACCCGCAAGTCTTCCGAGACCCAGTCTCCTATTAATCCCTCATCCGGCGAGCGCATCGCGAAGGTGATCGCGCGCGCGGGCCTCGCCTCGCGCCGCGAGGCGGAGGCATGGATTGTGGCCGGCCGCGTCATGGTCAACGGCGAGGTGTTAAGGACGCCCGCCGTGACGGTTTCTGCGTCCGATAAGATCGAGGTCGATGGCACGGCTTTGCCGACGCGCGAGCGGACACGGCTTTTTCTATATTACAAGCCGCGCGGGCTGGTGACGACGAACTCCGATCCCGAGGGGCGGCCGACGATCTTCCAGGCCTTGCCGAAGGATTTGCCGCGCGTCGTCAGTGTCGGGCGGCTCGATATTAATTCAGAAGGCTTGTTGCTTCTCACGAACGACGGCGGGCTTTCGCGCATTCTCGAATTGCCCGCGACCGGCTGGCTTCGGCAGTATCGCGTGCGCGCGAACGGCCGTACTGATCAGCCGCGCCTGAACTCGCTGAAAAAAGGCGTCAGGATCGAAGGCGTTTCTTATGGCCCGATCGAGGCCACGCTCGACAGCGAAAAAGGCGCGAACCAGTGGCTCACCATCGGCATTCGCGAGGGCAAGAACCGCGAAGTGCGCAAAGTGCTCGAGAGTATCGGATTGAAAGTGAACCGGCTGATCCGCGTTGCTTTCGGCCCGTTCGAACTCGGCGAGATGAAAGAAGGGGCGGTTGCGGAAGTGCCGACGAGCGACCTGCGCGCGCAGATCGGTGGCGAACTCGAGAAACTATCGCAGAGCGACTTCGTGGCACCCGTGCGCGAGATACAGCGGTCTGTGATCCGCGAGAAGCCAAAGCCGGATTCTCGTGCGAAACCCGAAGCGCAAAGGGAAGAACGCTCAAGCAAGCTCGAGCGCGGCAAACCCAAGCGGGATTTTGGAAAGAAACCCGACGTTCGTCGCGAGGAACGGCCCAGCAAATTCGAACGGGACAAGCCGCGCCGCTTCGACAACAAAGAGAAGCGCCGCGAAGCAAACGACTCACAGGCGAGGCCCGAGCGTGCAGGCAAGCGGGTCGTTCGCCGCGGCGGCAAGCGCACGCCGTTCCGCGCGCCGAAGGCAAAGCGCTGATGCGGGTTTCCGGCGGCGTGCACGGCGGCAGAACGCTAAAAGGCCCCTCCTCCCAAGACATCCGCCCGACCTCCGACAAGCTGCGGCAGGCGGTCTTCAATATTCTCGCGCACGCTTATGGCGATCCCGCTTCCGGTGCGCGTGTGCTCGACCTCTTTGCCGGCACCGGTGCGCTCGGGATCGAAGCTATTTCGCGCGGCGCGGTGTTTACGCTGTTCGTCGAAGAGGCCGCGGAAGCCCGCGCGCTCATTCGCGCTAATGTCGAGACCTTACAGTTGACCGGCATCACCAAGATTTACCGGCGCGATGCGACCAAGCTCGGGCCGCGCGGCGCATTCGAGCCGTTCTCTCTCGTCTTCTGCGATCCGCCTTATGGCAAAGAGCTTGCCGAGAAGGCGCTCGCCTCCGCGCGCGAAGGGCGGTGGCTCGCGAAGGAGGCACTGCTCGTAGTGGAGGAATCGGTTGAAGCGAAGTTTGCAGCGCCAAAAGGCTTCGATGAACTGGAGCGTCGTGAGTACGACGACACAGAGGTCATATTTCTTCGCCTAGCGTCTGCCGAATAATTTCTCGATATCGAACAGCTTCAGCTCGACATAAGTCGGGCGGCCGTGATTGCACTGGCCGGCATTTTCCGTCCGTTCCATTTCACGAAGCAGCGCATTCATTTCCTCGGGCTTCAATCTACGCCCCGCACGGACGGAGCCGTGACAGGAAATACGGCTTGCGACCGCAAGCAGGTTTCGCTCGAGCGGCAGCGTGTCGTCCCATTCGGCGATGTGTTCGGCGAGGTCGCGCACCAGATTCTCGGTATCGCTGTCGCCCAGAAGTGCCGGCGTTTCGCGGACCAGCACCGCGCCCTGCCCGAACGGCTCCAGCACCAGACCGAGCTTTGCGAGTTCGCCGGCACGCGCAACAAGTGCTGCGGCATCCGAACCGTCGAGATCGACCACGGCGGGCACGAGCAAAATCTGGCGCGCGATGCCTTTTTCATCGAGCGCACGCTTGAGCTTTTCGTAAACGATGCGCTCATGCGCGGCGTGCTGATCGACAATCACCAGGCCGTCCGTCGTCTGCGCGACGATATAGGTCTCATGCAGTTGCGCGCGGGCGGCGCCCAACGGACGCTCCAGATCGGCCTGCAACACGGGCGCAAGATCGGCGCGTGCATCGGCACTCGGCTGCGCGAGGGTCTCGAACGCCGCCTGTGCCGCTTCGGCAAGACCGCCGCGATAGGGCGATGCTGCTCCACGCCAGCCAGCAGAGAAATTCGGCGCGCTTTGAGGACGCGCAAACGAAACAAGACGATCCGCGCCCGTGGTCGCGCTTCGCCGCGCGCCGCCGGAAAGCGTCTCCTGCAAGGCGCGTACGACAAGCCCGCGCACCAGACTTGAATCGCGGAAGCGCACTTCGGCTTTCGCAGGATGAACGTTCACGTCGACTTCATGCGGATCGAGTTCGATGAAAAGCGCCACGACCGGGTGGCGGCCGGAGTGAAGCAAATCGGCGTAACCGCCACGAAGCGCCCCCAGCAAAACCTTGTCGCGCACCGGGCGGCCATTCACGAAGAGATATTGCGAGAGCGAGTTCGCTTTCGAGAAGGTCGGAAGCCCCGCGAGACCCGAAAGCCGCACGCCTTCGCGCTCGGCTTTCACCGGCACCGTATTCGCCCGCGCGTCGCCGCCGATGACATCGGCAAGCCGCGCGGCAACGCCTTCTTCATCCGTGCCGCGCAACGGATATTGAATGACGCGCTCGCCCGCCGCGATGATGAAGGCAACATCCGGACGCGCCAGCGCAAGCCTGCGGATCACTTCAATTGCGGCCGCGGTTTCCGCTTGTTCGCTTTTGAGAAACTTGAGGCGCGCGGGCGTCGCATAAAAAAGATCGCGCACTTCGACCCGCGTGCCTTCGGCGAGGGCTGCCGGTCGAACCCCGGACTTTTCCCCGCCTTCCACACGGATTTCGAGCGCGTTCTCGCTGCCCCGCGCGCGGGTCACGATCGAAAGACGCGCCGCGGCGCCGATGGAAGGAAGCGCCTCGCCGCGGAAGCCGAGCGTCGAGATGTTGAGCAAATCTTCGCTGTCGAGTTTCGAGGTGGCGTGGCGCTCAACCGAGAGCGCGAGATCCTCCGCGCTCATGCCGCTGCCGTCATCCGAAACGCGAATTAACTCGCGGCCGCCGCCGGAAATCACGACTTCCACACGGGTCGCGCCCGCATCGATCGCGTTTTCAACAAGCTCTTTGACGACCGAAGCGGGACGCTCGATCACCTCGCCTGCCGCGATGCGATTGACGACATTTTCTGGAAGCTGGCGGACCGGCATGGTTTTACGACTCGGGAACAGGCGAGGATTGTACCGGCCTGCGGGCGTCTTCGCTAATCGAGATCAGGGCGGCCGCGGCGGTTTTTCACTTCCGAGCGGCGCTTCTTGCCCTCGATCCGGCGCTTCTTCGACGCAAGCGTGGGCCGCGTCTTGCGGCGGACTTTCGGAACGATCGCAGCACGTTGCAGCAACTCTACCAGTCTTGCGCGGGCATCGTCGCGATTGAGTTCCTGCGTGCGGAAGCGGTCGGCGGAAATCACAATCACGCCTTCGCGGGTCAGCCGCTGGCCCGCGAGCTTTTCCGCGCGCGCCTTCATGCCCGGCGGAATATTTGGCGAGCCGCGCAGATCGAAACGAAGCTGCACCGCGGTCGCGAGCTTGTTGACATTCTGACCGCCGGGACCGGAAGAGCGCACGAAGCTCTCATCGAGTTCGCGCTCCTCGATTGCGATATGCGGCGTGATCGCAATTGCCGAAGACATTTACTTCTCGCCTGCGAGGTAACGCTTCGCGAGGATTTTTCCTTCCTCGACCGCAGGCTGATCGTAAGGATCGACGCCAAGCAGCGAAGCCGCGAAAACAGTTTCCAGCATAAAGTGCATGAGCAGGGCACCCATCGCGCGCTCGTCCAGCTTCTCTACGTGCATCGCGCGGACCGGCTGGCCATTCTTCGCAAACGTGTTGACGGTCGCACGGCCCTGTGCGGCGACGAGATCGCCGATGCTTTTTCCCGCGAAGCCGGGCTCGCCCGCGATTTTCGCTAGCGCTGCGTCTGCGACCGGGCCGGTGCCGGGTTTTGCGGTCGTAATCACCGTGAAGAATTTGTCCTGCGGGCCGGCGAGCCAAAGCTGCAACTGGCTATGCTGATCGACCGGACCGACTGAGGCAAACGGCGTGGTGCCCCTCCCGGCCTTGCCGAGGCTCTCGGCCCAAAGCTGCACCCACCATTTGCCGAAACGCTCAAGCCGGTCGGCATAGGACAACATCACCGTGATCGGCTTGCCGGAATCGTTCGCGGCAACATTCAGTGCGGCACCGATCGCGGCAGGAACGTCGGCCGCATTCGCCGATGAAACAACCGTTTGCAGCGATGAGACCGCACCTTCGCGGATCGCACGAATATCGAGACCGAGTACGAGGGCCGGCAACAAGCCGACACTCGTCAGCACCGAGAAGCGCCCGCCGACGCCGGTGTCGTGCTCCAATAACTCGCAGCCAAAGCTATCGAGCAGCGAACGCAGTCCGTTTTTGCCGCCCGGTTTCACCGGCTCCGAAATGCCGAACAATTGTTTAGGGATTTCTTTTTCGAGTCCGCTTTGTTTTAAAGCGGTAATCGCGGCAATCGTTTGCAGCAGCGTCTCGCCGGTGCCGCCCGATTTCGAAATCGAAACGAAACGCGCGGTTTTCAGAGGCACGGCCGCGAAAAACTGCTCGAGGCTCAACGGATCGAGATTGTCCAGAAAATGAACGCGCGGACCTTTGCGCAGACTGCCGACACCCGCGACGGCGTGCCCCGCAAGTTGCGCGAGTGTCTGACCGCCGAGGCTGGAGCCGCCGGTACCGAGAAAAACGACATCGCTTGCGTCTTTGAGTTTCGCCGCCAGCGCCTCTATGGGCGCAAGATCGTCTGTGCGT
>LNEZ01000044.1 GCA_001464215.1 Rhizobiales bacterium Ga0077548
GTTCCCAGAACACGATTGCCCAAGGAAACAGGAAAGCCACTTCAAGGTCGAAAATGATGAAAAGGATCGCGACGAGATAGAAGCGCACGTCGAATTTCATGCGCGCATCGTCGAATGCATTAAATCCGCACTCGTAGGCCGAGAGCTTCTCCGGATCGGGGTTTTGGTAAGCGAGCAGGAACGGCGAAATCAGCAACGCCAGGCCGATGACGGTCGCGACACCAATAAAGATGACGACCGGAAGGTAGTCGTTGATCAGGACGGCCATCGGAAACCCTCACGGGGCAATGCATTACGCCTTCGGGAAAAGGCGGTGCCTTCCGGTCTCGCAGTTGCGAATAGTTCGAAAGACGTTAGGGAGTAACGCACCCCCCTAATCGAAGCAAGGGCGCAAAAGGTCCCAAACACAGGCTATTCCAATGACTTCCCGGCTTGCGAGAAGACGGCTAGGGTGCGCGCCTGTGCTTTGCGAAGGAATTGTGATGCGGACCCTCTCAAGCGCGACGAATCCGTTTGCCCGGATCTACTGGATCCCCGCGGCTGCCTTGCTTATCGCAAGCTGCTCGGGAACCAGTTTCAATATGAGCAGCCTGACCGGGCCGGCCGCCGCGCCTCCTGCCTATAATGCAGATCAGCTCGTAGGCCGTTACGGCCTTGCCGCTTACCAGCGCGACGAGGACAGGACGCGCACCGAGGCCGAGGCGCGCTCGCAATGCCGCCAGCCGTATGAAATCGCAAAAGGTCCCGGTGGCGGCGTGGTCATGCATCTCGCCGATCAGTCGCAGCCGCAGGAGTTGCAACTGAAGGGCCTCGCCGGCGGCAAAACCTTCATTGGCCCCGAAGGCGAAGCCGGCGGCGATCAGGATAGAGAAGTCGTATCGTTCGACGGCAGAATTCTTGTGCTGCGCTGGGTGAGCACCGAAATCGCGGCGCGCTACGGCACCGCCGTTTACGTCCGTTGCGACGGCACCCCGCAAGCCAAGAAGAAATCCACGGCGAAGAAAACTTCCTCGACCAAAGCACCTTCAAAGGCCGCGCCAAAAGCGCAGCAGAAGGGTCCGGTCTTTATGGCGCCGCCGCAAGAGGACGACGACGTACCGCCGCCAACCAACAACTAACGGATCGGCGGCGCGTACTGGATACCGCCGGCACTCCAGAGATGGTTGAGCCCGCGCGGGATCATCACCTTCGACTTCATGCCGATATTGCGCTCGTAAACGTCGCTGTAACTGCCGACATGGCGCACGATGCGCACGACCCAGTCGCGCGTCAGCCCGAGCTTTTCGCCGTAATCGCCGTCGCGCCCAAGCAACCGTTTCAGGTCACCCTTCTCCGATTTAAGCGCATCGTCGAGCTTCACGGTATGCACGCCGAGTTCATCGGCGTTCAGCATCGCGAAATGCACCCACTTCACGACGTTGAACCATTGCTCGTCGCCCTGGCGCACCACCGGCCCTAGCGGCTCCTTCGAAATCACGTCGGCCAGGATCGTATGCTCCATCGACTTCGCAAGCTCGAGCCGCAGTGAATAAAGCTGCGAGACGTCGGCGGTGATGACTTCGCATTTGCCGCCGTCATAGGCCTTCAGCATATCGGAGACATTCGTGAATTTTACGATCTCGAAGCGCATACCGTTCTGATTGAAGTAGTCGGTCAGATTCAGTTCGTTGGTGGTGCCTTCCTGCACGCAGATCTTCACGTTCGAAAGATCCATCGATGTCATAAGGTTCTGCCGCTTGCGCAGCATAAAACCCTGACCGTCGTAATAGGTGACGCCCGCGAAGGTGAGGCCTTCGGACTCGCGGCCCAAAGTCCAAGTGGAGTTGCGCGAGAGAATGTCGATCTTGTTTGCTTTCAGCGCATCGAAACGCTCGGCTGCGTTCAACGGAACGTAAGTGACCTTGTTCGGATCGTCGAAAATCGCCGACGCAATCGCACGGCAGAAATCGACGTCGAAGCCGCTCCACTTGCCCTTGCCGTCGTTCTCCGAGAATCCCGGCAAACCCTGACTGACGCCGCATACGAGCGAGCCGCGTTCCTTGACCGCTTTCAGCGTCTGCGCATCCGCCGCCGTTCCGGCGAGTGCGAGCAGCAATGCGGCGCCGATCGATAATTTGAAGTTCGACATATCCATTCCTCGCTCACATCGCCGGCGCGTGCTTGACGATCACACGCGTGCCGACGGGAACGCGGTCGAACAGATCGACCACGTCGTTATTGACCATGCGGAAACAGCCTGACGACACCGCGTGCCCAATGGTGTGCGGCTGGTTGGTACCGTGAATGCGGTAAATCGTGGTGCCGATATAGAGCGCACGTGCGCCGAGCGGATTGCCCGGCCCGCCCGCCATGAAGCGCGGCAGATACGGCTGGCGCTCGATCATCTCCGGCGGCGGACGCCAGTCCGGCCACTCGGCCTTGCGCGTGATCTTGTGCAGTCCCATCCAGGTGAAACCGTCGCGCCCGACGCCGACGCCGTAACGAAGCGCACGGTTATTCCCCATCACAAGATAGAGAAACCGCTCGCTGGTATGGATGATGAGTGTGCCCGGCTCCTCGTTCGACCGGAAGAACACAACCTGCTTCTGAAACTGGGGCGATGCTTCTTCCTGCTGCGGAACGACGCCCGGCGTTTCCTCGTCGGGCAACTCGTCCTGCGCGAGAATGACGGTAGGCCCGCGCTGAGAAGATGCCGGCAATATTGCAACTGCGAGAAGAATTGCCGCGAGACAGCCAATTCGCCAGCTGATCTGCATGAATCGACCCTTGCTTTTTTGCCGGAATCCGGCACCCGTTTAGAGCAACGGACCATGCTTCCCGGCGGCGGTAAAGACCGCCAGAAATCACATTAAATTCAATGAATTGCATGGAAGTGGCGGGAGCGACGGGACTCGAACCCGCGGCCTCCGGCGTGACAGGCCGGCGCTCTAACCAACTGAGCTACGCCCCCAAAGGGAGAGAGGCCGGGATAAAGACCGATACCCCCTTAGTCAAGGCGCTTTCCGGCACACGAGATGCAAAAAACCCCTGAAAATAGGGCTTTTTGCGTGGCAACCGGAGCGAGAATCATCTAAACGCCAGCAATTGCAATGTTTCTACGCCGCTTGATGACAAAAGGAGCCCACCATGGCTGACAAGAAGCCGGCGACTGCACCGACGCACACGTTGAAGCATCTGGCGGCGCAGCTCGCATTCTCAACGATCTCGTTTCGCTGATCACGAAGTTGCTTAAGAAGGGCGACCGCGTCCGCATGAGCGGCCTTGGTATCCTTCAGGTCCGCAAGCGCGCTGCCCGTATGGGCCGCAACCCTGCGACCGGCGAAGCAATCCAGATCAAGGCATCCAAGAAGGTTGCCTTCCGCGCCGCCAAGGAACTGAAAGAAGCGGTCTAAGCTTCTTCGGCTCGAAGACGGACTGAAAGTTATAAACGGCGATGCGCGAAAGCGCGTCGCCGTTTTATTTTGACTAGGGCGAAAATTGCGAAAGCTATGAATTAAGCGTTAGGCTTCCAAGTGTTTGGTGTTGGAGACTTGTTTGGCACTATTACGAGCACATCTTTTTTCAGTACTTTTCTTGCTCGTGGCCTGCGGCGGCGAACACGGGATGCTATCGCAGGCGAATACGGAGCGCTTTGTGATTTCAGGCGACTATCAGAAGGTTGCCGACTGCGCTTTCGGCGCCATTAGAAAAATTGAGTATGCCGCTGTTCAACGAACGGAGGTACCAACGCAGCGCAAGATTCTCGTTGCGTTGGATACGGGTCAAGTGAGGTATTGGGAACTCGCGTTTAGCCCCGCGCCAGATAACGCGCGAGCAACCTTAGTCGAGGTATCTTCTGCAAGAACGATGTGGGGGCCATATCCTTCACAAAAGGCTGTAGACGCTGCGCGCGGATGTCAGTCCTAAGTGGGAGCGTCGCCGTTTTATTTTGGTCGATAGGTTCTGAGATAAGGCACCGATCGTGTTCACCGCCTTAAAATGTGAGCCAGAGCAAAAGCAAAAGCAGGAAGAAATTTACTGCCCCCATTCGACCAAAGGCCGCTGTAATCACTGCTGCGATTGACGAAAGGAGTGCGGCGAGAGCTTGCCGCTCGGCCGCAGCCACTTCCCTCCTCCTGAGAGATAGCCCCCGTCTTTCTCGCACCGTCGCCTCCACCCTAGAGGCCCGCTATTTGTACTCAGGTCGCGGGCCGAGCAACGCACTCATTTTCCGCCCTTTCTGGAGCGAGAAACCGTGCGAACAGCATCGGCGCTCAAGAACGGCGTTAAGTGCGCATTCTCAGGGGGTTTTCAGTCTGTAACCCGTGAACACCTCAGATAAATACTGAGGGCGATTCCGCGTGCGGGGGACCAAACCAAGCGAGACGAAATGGGTGTTGTAATGGTGCGCGCTGACGGGCTCGAACCGCCGACCCTCTCGGTGTAAACGAGATGCTCTACCAGCTGAGCTAAGCGCGCTTGCCAGGGCGCC
Organism: Rhizobiales bacterium Ga0077548; assembly: GCA_001464215.1. GTDB lineage: Bacteria > Pseudomonadota > Alphaproteobacteria > Rhizobiales > Xanthobacteraceae. The sequence goes on from LNEZ01000044.1 coordinate 4,472, forward strand.
CGTTTACGACGCGCGCCCGCCCCGATCAACCACCCGCCTTTCAGCGGTTGACGGCGTCTTTCAGGCCCTTGCCGGCCGAGAACTTGGGCGCCTTCGACGCGGGAATATGGACGGTTTCGCCGGTCCTCGGATTGCGCCCGTCCCGCGCTGCCCGGTTCGCGACGGTAAAGGTTCCGAAGCCGATGATCTTCACTTCATCGCCCGCCTTCAGTGCTTTGGTGATGAGATCGAACGCCGCCTCGACCGCTGCGGTCGCCTGAATACGGGTAAGATTCGAGACTTCCGAAACCTGAACGATCAGATCGTTTTTGGTCATTTCGCGCTTCCTTCCCTGCCTTCTGAATCGCCGGACTCCCCAATCCGGTATTCCGGTGAGGTTCCGCCATTCGCTCCGAAATGCAAGCGCCATCCCAAGATCTAGGGAGGGATTTGCACCGGAACCTTGAAAAGCAACGCCCGCGGCAGGTCTCCCCACCGCGGGCTGATATACAGTCGTCGGATCAGTGCGCGATGACGGAAGAGGAGTCGTCCTCGCCGACCACCGGTTTGGCGTTTGCCGCTTCCGCGGCCTCGTCCCATTCGATCGCCTCTGGCGTGCGCACCAGTGCGTGCTTCAGCACCTCGTCCATCCGCGATACCGGCACAATCTCGAGGCCGCCTTTGATCTGATCCGAAATCTCGGTCAGGTCTTTCGCGTTCTCTTCCGGGATCAGCACCTTCTTGATGCCGCCGCGGTGCGCCGCAAGGAGCTTCTCCTTCAGACCGCCGATGGGTAGCACCCGGCCACGCAGCGTGATCTCGCCGGTCATCGCGACATCGCGGCGAACCGGAATGCCGGTCATCACCGAAACGATAGCCGTGACCATTGCGACACCCGCCGACGGACCGTCCTTCGGGGTTGCACCCTCCGGAACGTGGACGTGGATGTCCCGCTTTTCGAACAGCGGCGGCTTGATGCCGAAGTCGATGGCGCGCGAGCGGACGTAAGACGCCGCCGCCGAAATCGATTCCTTCATCACGTCACGCAGGTTGCCAGTGACCGTCATCTTGCCCTTGCCGGGCATCATCAGGCCTTCGATCGTGAGCAGCTCGCCGCCAACTTCCGTCCAGGCAAGTCCTGTCACGACACCGGTCATGTCCTCGTGCTCGGCTTCGCC
>LNEZ01000045.1 GCA_001464215.1 Rhizobiales bacterium Ga0077548
ATGGTCAACCTGGGCGGCGGCTTCCCGGCGCAGTACCTGCGCGACATCCCGAAGGTCCAGGAATACGGCCAGGCGATTTTCCGTGCGCTCCGTAAGCACTTCGGCAACCGCATCCCGGAAACGATCATCGAACCGGGCCGCGGCATGGTCGGCGGCGCCGGCATGATCGAAGCCGAGGTCGTGTTGATCTCGAAGAAGTCGGCGTCGGACAACCAGCGCTGGGTCTATCTCGACATCGGCAAATTCGGCGGTCTCGCCGAGACGATGGAAGAGGCGATCCGCTATCCGATCCGCACCGAGAAGGACGACGACACGATGGCGCCTTGCATCATCGCGGGCCCGACCTGCGACTCGGCGGACGTGCTCTACGAGAAGACACCGTATTTGCTCCCGGTTTCGCTCGAGATCGGCGACAAGGTGCTGATCGAGGCGTGCGGCGCCTACACGACGACCTACTCGTCAGTCGCCTTCAACGGCTTCGTGCCGCTGAAGTCCTACGTCATCTGATCTTCGCTTAAACCGCTAAGAAGACCTTCGGGGCTCGCGCAAGCGGGCCCCGAAGCGCGTTAGAGCATGGCCCCGAAAAGTGGATACCGGTTTTCGGATAAGGCCATGCTCCAAGAAAATGGGGCTGTGGAAAGCTCCTGAAGAAAATGTCGGCGCAGATTCGTCAGCGCTGGATCAAACCGCTAAACCCTTTTTTGAAAACTCGACGGAGGAATGAATGAGCAAGTGGCCGGTCTACCACAAGATCGACGGACCCATCGTGATGATCGGCTTCGGCTCGATCGGCCGCGGTATGCTGCCGCTACTCGAGCGTCACTTCGAATTCGACAAGAAACGCTTTGTCGTGATCGACCCGGTCGACGACGACCGCAAGTTGCTCGACGAGCGCGGCGTGCGTTTCATCCAAGACTTCGTCACCCGCGATAACTACAAGACGTTGCTCAAGCCCCTCCTCACCGAAGGCGGCGGCCGCGGCTTTTGCGTCAACCTGTCTGTCGACACCTCCTCGCTCGACATCATGCGATTCTGCCGCGAGATCGGCAGCTTCTACATCGACACCGTGGTCGAACCCTGGAAGGGCTTTTACTTCGATAAATCCATGGGCCCGGAAGCGCGCTCGAACTATGCGCTGCGCGAAACCGTGCTCGAAGAGCGCCGCAAGAATCCGGGCGGCCTTACCGCCGTCTCCTGCTGTGGTGCGAACCCCGGCATGGTGTCGTGGTTCGTTAAACAGGCGCTCTTGAACGTCGCCGCCGATCTTGGCCTCGGCAACGACGTGCCGAAAGATAAAGACGGCTGGGCGCGGCTGATGATGAAAGCCGGCGTCAAAGGCATCCACATCGCCGAGCGCGACACCCAGCGCTCGAAGAAGCCGAAGCCCATGAACGTCTTCGTGAACACCTGGTCGGTGGAAGGCTTTGTCTCGGAGGGCCAGCAGCCCGCCGAACTCGGTTGGGGCACGCATGAGAAGTGGGAGCCGGAGAACATCGGCAAGCACGCGAAAGGCTGCGGCTCGGCTGTCTATTTGAAGCAGCCCGGCGCGAACACGCGCGTGCGCTCATGGTGCCCGACGCCGGGGCCGCAATACGGCTTTCTCGTCACGCATAACGAGTCGATCTCGATTGCGGACTACTTCACCGTGCGCGAAGGCAATAAAGCGATCTATCGTCCGACCTGTCACTACGCCTATCACCCGGCAAACGACGCGGTGCTGTCGCTGCATGAAATGTTCGGCTCGGGCGGAAAATTCCAGGAAGACTGGATGATCTTGGATGAGAACGAAATCGAGGACGGCATCGACGAACTCGGCGTGCTGCTCTACGGCCACAAGAACAACGCCTATTGGTACGGCTCGCAGCTCTCGATCGAAGAGACCCGCGAGATCGCGCCGTATCAAAACGCGACGGGCTTGCAGGTGTCGTCTGCGGTTCTCGCCGGCATGGTCTGGGCCATCGAAAATCCAGATCGCGGCATCATCGAAGCCGACGAAATGGACTTCAAGCGCTGCCTCGAAGTGCAGTCGCCTTATCTCGGGCCGGTGATCGGCACTTACACGGACTGGACGCCGCTCGACAATCGCGGCGCGCTATTCAAGGAGGATGTCGATTCCTCCGATCCTTGGCAGTTCAAGAATATCTTGGTGCGCTAAAGAAAAACGCCCCGCTCAAGAGCGGGGCGTTTTGTTTAGAGGTTGAGAACGCCAGACTTGCCTTCGTCCGTCCCGTAGGCGAGCGACACGCCGTTCGCGTGCCAGGCAAGCGCAGTCACCTCGCCGCCTTCGGGGCCGCGAATGAGAATTTCCGCAGCGTCGGAAATCCGCACCATCATCACCATGCCGTCGGTATAGCCGACCGCGACCGCTTCCTTGTCCGGATGACACGCGACGCAGGAAACGCGCGAGCCTTCGCGCGCGGGAGCTAACATTCCCGGATCCTTCCCCATCGGCCCGTCTTTCGTGCCGAACGGCCAGAGGATGACGGACTCGGCACCGGAGGTCGCAAGAAGCTTGCCGTCATGGCTGAACGACATCGAACGCACCCGCGTTGGATAGCCGGACATACGCATATGCTTGTTATCCGCAAGCCGCCAGCCGTGGAGTGCCGGTTCCTGCATGGTCGTGATGAGAAATTTCCCGTCCGGAGACCACGACACGCCGAGATGGGACCCTTTCCACTCAAGAAGATCAGGCTTGGTGTCGGAATTCGGAAACCAGAGCGAGACGCCGTTGTAATGCGCGACCGCGAGCCGAAATCCTTTCGGCGCAAACGCAAGCCCGCCGACAGTGCTCGGCACTTCGAGCGTCTTCTCGCCCTTCTTGGTTTTCACATAAGCGGTCTTGCCGGTGGACCACGCAATCGCGCCATCGGGTCCGAGCGCCACATGATCGAGCCATTTGTTCTTGATTTCAGCGAGCGTTTCGACTGCGCCCTCCGCATTCGCCGCAACGACGCGGCCGTCATCGCCGCAGGTAATGATTTTCTCGCCGTCGCAGACGGCTTCGAGAATTCCCGCGCCCGGATGCGCGGCGACACGCTTGCCATTCAGGAAAACGATCTCGCCCTCGCCGGTCGCAAACACCGCCTCGTCGCCGAGGAAGCCGCAGGCGACGATATGCGCGCCCGCCTCGCACGGCGTGACCAGTTCAGCGACGGAGCGAACTTCGGTTTCGGACATCAGCGTGAAAAATCAGCGCGCTTCGTCTTTGCAGACGGCTTGGCCGAACGGGCCTTTGGGCTTCAGCCAGTCGCCGCATTTGTCGCAACCGGAAACCGACACCGCGAGCGCGCCGAGCAGGAACAAAGTCGAGATGCGTTTCAACATATCTCTTTATATCCGCCCCTCGCTGCCTAGGCCAATTACTTCGCGATACAGGCCTCAAAGCCCTCTTGCAGCGCCTTTTCGTTCAAATCGCGACCGATGAAAACGATGCGGCTTTCGCGCTTTTCGTCCGCGCGCCAGTCGCGCTGATGATCGCCCTCGAACATCATGTGCACGCCCTGCATCACGTAACGCTGCGGATCGTCCTTGAACGACATGATCCCCTTCGCGCGCAGGATGTTCGGCCCCTGAATCTGGCTGACATTGTCGATCCAGGCGAAGAAGGTTTTCGGGTCCAGCGGTTTGTCGTTCGAGAACGAAAACGACTGCACATCCTCGTCGTGATGATGATGCCCGCCTTCCAGAAAATGCGGTTCGATTGCGAGAATACGGTCGAGATCGAACGCGCCCTGCGAGAGCACGGCCTCCAGCGGCAGATCGCTTCGCGTAGTGCGGTGGATTTTCGCGAACGGGTTGATCGCGCGGATGCGCAACTCGACGTCTTTCAGCTCGTCTGCCGTCACCAGATCGGACTTGTTCAGAACCAGCACATCCGCAAACGCGATCTGGTTCTTCGCTTCCGGAGCGTCTTTCAGACGGTCTTTCAGCCACTTCGCGTCGACGACCGTGACGACGGCGTCGAGCGAAGTTTTGCCGCTCACGGTCTCATCGACGAAGAATGTCTGCGCGACCGGCGCCGGATCGGCGAGCCCGGTGGTCTCGACCAGGATGCCGTCAAACTTGCCTTTACGTTTCAGGAGACCGTCGATGATGCGGATAAGATCGCCGCGCACGGTGCAGCAGACGCAGCCGTTGTTCATCTCGAAGACTTCTTCGTCCGCGCCGACGATGAGATCGTTGTCGATCCCGATCTCGCCGAACTCGTTGACGATCACGGCGTATTTCTTCCCGTGCGGCTCGGAGAGAATGCGGTTGAGCAACGTGGTTTTGCCGGCGCCTAGATAGCCGGTCAGCACCGTCACCGGAATTTTGTCGGACATGAAAAAGCTCGCGGGTTGAAGCCGGGATATAGGGGTGCAAACCCGAAGGCTCAAGCCTCAAGATGCTGGCTTGGTGTCAGACGTTTGCGCAAGCCGCCCACGGGGCCAAGCACCACCGACAACGCATAGAAGATGCCCGCCGCGAGAATAACGGCGGGTCCGGTCGGCAGATTGGCATGGAAGGAAACGAGCAGGCCGCTGACGCCGGAAATAACGCCGATCGCGACCGAGATCGCCGCCATACGCGTCACATCCTGCGTCCAGAACCGCGCGGCCGCGGCAGGCAGCATCATCATGCCGACTGCCAAGAGCGTGCCAAGCGCATGAAACGCGGCCACGAGATTGAGTACGACCAGCGAGAGGAACAGGAGATGCACGACAGTGCCTGATCCGCTCACAGAGCGCAGAAAACCAGGATCGACGCATTCCAGCACCAACGGCCGCCAGATCAAGGCCAGCGCGAACAGACTGAAGGTCGTGAATGATGCGATCACCATGAGCGTCGGATTGTCGAGCGCAAGTACCGAGCCGAACAACACGCGAAACAGATCGACATTCGATCCTTTGAGCGAGATCAAGGTCACGCCGAGCGCAAGCGAAACGAGATAGAACGCGGCAAGTGCTGCATCCTCTTTCAGCTCAGTGAATCGAGCGACCAGCCCTGCCGCGACCGCAACCGCAATCCCGGCGGCAATTCCGCCCACTGTCATCGCGAACAGGTCGAGCCCGGCCACGAGAAAGCCGAGTGCCGCGCCGGGTAGAATGGCGTGTGCCATCACGTCGCCTGCGAGCGACATCCGCCGCAGCATCAGGAAAATACCGATGGGTGCCGCGCTGAGCGAAAGAATGATTACGCCGGCGAGTGCGCGGCGCATGAAATCGAATTCCGCAAAGGGTGCGATGAATAAGTCGTACATGGAAGTTGTTTAAGCCGCGTCTTCGCAGATGCCGGCGCCTTCGTCGAAGGCCTCGCTCATGCGGCGCGCCTTCAGGAGATTCTCGGGGGACAACGTTTCCAGAGTCTTGCCCCACGCGACCGGCTCGCGCGCGAGAAGAAGCGCTTCGGGGAAATGCTGCTTCACCAGTTCGAAATCGTGCAACACCGCGACCACCGTGCGCTTCTCCCCATGCCAGCGATGCACGAGTTCGAGAAGATCGGAAACGGTTTTGGAGTCGAGCGAAGCGAACGGCTCATCGAGCAAAATCACGCGCGCATCCTGTAACAAGAGCCGCGCGAACAGCGCACGCTGCATCTGCCCGCCTGAAAGCGTGCCGATTGCGCGAGACTCGAAACCGCGCAGACCCACGGTCTCGATCGCGATTGCGATCTTTTCGCGATCCTTCGCACCGATACCGCCGAGCAGGCCAGCGCGTTTCCACAACCCCATCGCGACCAGATCGTAAACCGAGATCGGAAAACTCCGGTCGATCTCGGCAATCTGCGGAAGATAGGCGATGTCGCGCGCCTTCACGTCGTTGCGCGAGATTTTTCCGCCGAGCGGACGCAGCACGCCGACGATGCCCTTGAGCAGCGTCGACTTGCCCGCGCCGTTCGGACCAACAACGGCAAGCAGCGCACCCTCGCCGATCTCGCCGCTGAGATGATGCACCGCGGGATGCCGGTCATAGCCGAGCGTTAAATTCTGAAATCCAAGCGCGGTTGCCATGCTGCTTCCTGCGCCTAGCGCACGACGAGATAAACGATGGCCCAGATCAGCGCGGAAAACGCGAAAGCGACGCTCAATCGCACTGCCGCGGAAAGCCGCAGCAGCGAAATTCCTGCCGGCGCCACGGGCGGGCGATCGTGCGAATGCGTGTGATCGTGAGGGCTATGCATTGTTACATTATATCAATTCCTTGCATTGCTGCAAAGCGGCAGGGAACGTAGCGGCCATCTGCCTTTTTTCGGCTTTGACCAGAATATTTTCGCTCGCGTTTCCACCCGCTACCCGCTAAGGGACTCGCCCTTAAAACCAGCCAAGCAAATAAGATGGTTGGATACATAACTTCTGGGAGGAATCGGAATGATCTTCGGACGCAAGTTCGTACGCGTAGTCGCCGTTGCCGCGGCTTTCGCAATGGCGCCGGTCGCGGCGCAAGCGCAGAATTTCATCAATGTGCTGACCGGCGGCACCGCGGGCGTTTATTATCCGCTCGGCGTCGCCATCTCGAAAATTTTCACCGACAAGATCAAGGACTCGCGTCCATCGGTGCAGGCGACCAAGGCTTCGGTCGAAAATCTCAATCTGCTGCAAGCCGGCAAAGGCGAAATCGCTTTCACGCTCGGCGACTCGCTCGCGCAGGGCTGGGCTGGCGACGCCGACGCGGGCTTCCGCGGTAAATTGGATAAGCTCCGCGTCGTCGGTGCGATCTATCCGAACTACATTCAGATCGTCGCCGCGAAGGAAAGCGGCATCAAGACGCTCGCCGACTTGAAGGGCAAGCGTCTGTCAGTCGGCGCGCCGAAGTCGGGCACCGAGCTGAACGCGCGTGCGATCCTCGCCGCTGCCGGCATCAAGTATGAAAACCTCGGCAAGCTCGAATATCTGCCGTTCGCGGAATCGGTCGAACTCATCAAGAACCGTCAGCTCGATGCCACACTTCAGTCGGCAGGCCTCGGCGTGGCTTCGATCAAGGACCTTGCGAACTCGGTCGAAATCATCGTCGTCGAAATTCCGGCAGACGTCGTGAAGAAAGCCGGACCTCCGTTCCAGTCCGGCGTCATTCCTGCGAATACCTATCAGGGTCAGACGACCGCGGTGAACGCCGCGCTCGTGCAAAACTATCTGGTGACGCGCTCGGACCTTACGGACGACGTCGTCTATCAGATGACCAAGGCCGTTTTTGACAACATTCCCGAACTGATCGCAGCACATGCGGCCGCGCGCTCGATCAAGCTCGAGAACGCGGGCAAGGATTCGCCGGTTCCGCTGCATCCGGGTGCCGCGAAGTACTTCAAGGAAAAAGGTGTAGGCGGCTAAGCCTCGCAATGAAACGGCCCGCGTGACGAACGCGGGCCGTTTTGCTTTTCTAGAACGCGAATAACGCCAATGTAAACGTGCGTCCGGGGGGATAACTATGGCGAAGAAAAAGAAAGCAACATCGGTCAAGCCAAGGCAAAAGACGAAGCGCGCTTCCGTCATGGGCGCGATGAACCAACCCAGCACGACAGTCGTTGACGACGTCGCGGGTCACCTCAATCTCGATTGGGGCAAAGGCTGGCTCGGAAGCATCATCTTCTACATCGCCATCGCCTTCTCGATCTTCCAGATCATTACGTCATTTGGCGTTCCCCTCGACAAAGACTTCTTTGCTTCTGTGAAAGGCCTCGACCTTCTATTTCTGATCCGCGCCGGTCTTTTGATCTGGCTTGCCTATCTCGCCTACCTCGCCTGGCAACGCTGCTTTCGTTTTGTCCATGCCGCCGGCTTTCTCGCGGTCCTGGCCGCGGTTGAACTGGTCGCCGAATTTGCAGGCGGCCTCCCGAGCCAGGTCGTGCGCGCAATTCACGTTGGCTTCCTGACGCTTCTCGGCGGCGCCATGCTTGCGAACTCGACTGAGAACCCGATCTTCAAGGTTGCCCTGTGGGTCGTCGGCATCGCGGGGTTTCTCGTCGGGTTTTATCAGTGGCAATTCTATCTGCCGCTGATCGATCGCTCGGGCTTTTTGAGTGACACCGACCTTGTCGTCGGCACGATCTCGCTTGCGATCCTCTTCTTCCTCGTGCAACGCGTGATGGGCTCTGCGATCGCAATCGTCTGTGCCGTCGCGCTCGCCTACACTATGCTCGGCAATTACCTGCCCGCCCCGCTCAATCACCGCGGCTATTCCTATGAGCAGGTGATCGAGCACATGGCTTTCGGTACCGAAGGCATTTACGGCGTACCGACGCTGGTCTCTGCGACTTACATCTTCCTCTTCATCTTGTTCGGCTCCTTCATGGAGCGCGCAGGTGTCATCCGCTTCTTCAACGAATTGTCGATGGCGGTTTTCGGCGGCTCGCAAGGCGGCCCCGGCAAGGTTTGCGTCGCGTCATCCGCGCTGATGGGCACAGTTTCCGGTTCGGGCATCGCGAATGTCGTCGCTTCCGGACAGTTCACCATCCCGCTAATGAAGCGCTTCGGCTTCCCCGCCGCTTACGCAGGCGGTGTCGAAGCGACCTCCTCGATGGGCGGCCAGATCATGCCGCCGGTCATGGGCGCTGTCGCCTTCATCATGGCCGAAACCATTGACCGTCCTTACTCAGACATCGTGCAGGCCGCGATCATCCCGGCGCTACTTTATTTCCTCGCCTGCTTCTGGTCCGTACATCTCGAAGCCGGCCGCCGTGGATTGAAGGGTCTGCCGCGCAATCAACTGCCGAGCGCCTTGGATGAAATCCGCAATAACTGGTTCCTGATTCTTCCGCTTGTTGTGCTCGTTTATCTGCTGTTCGCAGGCTACACGCCGCTCTTTGCCGGTGCCGTCGGTCTCTCGCTGACCGCCGTGCTGATGCTCGGCATTACGCTTGCAAGCGGTATGCGCGAACTCGCCTTTCGCGTGGTGTTCTGGGTCGCGCTCGGCGTTCTCGCCGCAATCGCACTTTGGATGAGCGTTGTCTTCGTACTCGCTCTTCTTGCAGGAATGATCGTCTGGAGCGCGTTCCAGGCGCGAGGACGAGAAGCTTTACTCGCTTGCCGTGAAGCGATGGCAGACGGCGCACGTCAGGCACTTTCCGTCGGGCTTGCCTGTGCGGTCGTCGGTATTGTGATCGGCACCATGACGCTCACTGGCCTCGGCACCATCGTCGGCACCTGGATGATCTCGATCGGCAAGGAAAGCCTCTTCCTCGCGCTCGTGCTCACTATGATCTTCAGCCTGATCCTTGGCATGGGCATTCCGACAATCCCGAACTACATCATCACCTCGTCGCTGGCGGCGCCAATTTTGCTCAAGCTCGACGTACCGCTGATCGTCTCGCACATGTTTGTGTTTTACTTCGGCATCATGGCGGACCTGACGCCACCGGTCGCGCTCGCCGCTTTCGCGGCGGCCCCGATGGCGCGCGTCTCTGGCTTTGCAGTCTCCATGAAGGCAATCCTGATCGCCCTGCCGGGATTTATTGTGCCCTATATGGCGGTCTATGCTCCGCAGTTGATGTTGCAACCGGTCGCGGGACTGGAAGGGGCTACTTACTGGCTCGCGGTCGCTTATATCTGCATCAAGGCGACATTCGCGGTTGCTTTGTGGGGCGTGACTGCCGTCGGTCATCTGTTCGGACCCGTTAAACTCTGGGAACGGGTGTGGACATTCGCGGCCGCAGCCTTGCTTGCGGTGGCCATTCCGCTCACCGATGAAATCGGTTTCGCACTCGGCATCGCCTTTGTCGCCTATCATTGGTGGCAAACGCGGCAGAAGCCTGCGGCCCGAACCAAAACTGCATGAGCATCATCTGTCTTGCTGGCGGCGGCGTAGTTGTGAAACTCGCCGCCGCCATCACACTTTCCTGGATGCACTCGGTCGAGAAAGTGCAATGGGAAGAAGACTGGCGCGCGCACCCCGCGGGCATCGCCATCGTCGAGTCGCGCGTGAAAGGTTCGGGCGCCGGCATGGAGCCACCGCCGGGCGCGAAGCTGAAAGACGGCGTTTACAGCTATCGCCCGCACTGGGTGCCGGTGAAAGAAGTGGTGCTGCGCCGCTCCGGCGCCACCGCCGACTGGAACGTCTGCCAGAACGGCGCGTGCAAGCAGATGGGAGAACTGCTTCCGAACAATCCGGACCCGGTGACGCTCTCTCTTTGTGAATAACCTAACCGAGCGGGCCCTTCTTCAACCGCTGCAGATTAAAGCGCTGCACATCCTCAAGCAACGAAACGAAAGCGCGCGCACCGAAGTCCGCGGCCTTCTCACCCTTCTCTTTTGTCGCTGCCTTCGCGTTTCCAATCGCGCCGGTTTCCTGCAAATCCTGCGTCATCCACGCAAAGCCCGCGGGCACGGTAGATCGTAAAACTTTGAATTCTTTTTCCATCGACTTCGTGATCGGAACGAAGTCATCGAGCTTGTCCATCCGTACTTTGTCCGGCGCAAATGCAAGCATCAGCGAAGTCTCGATCTCGCCGCCGTGAATGCCGTGCAGCTTTTCGTCGGCCCCGAACAATCCTTCGGGATAACCGAGCCGGTGCCACGAAGTGAGCGCCGCGAACACCCCGAAGCGCTCGCGCAGTTCGCGCGTCACGATGTCGAGCACGGAAGAATTTCCGCCATGGGAATTCACGAACACGATCTTGCGCAGGCCGGCGCGATAAACGCTTTCGCCGATCTCGATCCAGGCGCGGATCACGGTCTCATAGGAAAAAGTGAGCGTGCCCGGAAAGTCGCGATGCTCACCGGATTTGCCGATTTCCTGCACCGGCAGAAATGTCGCCGGCAGGCTTTCCGGCAAAAGCTTGTGCACGCGCGCGAGATAGCCCTCGGCAATCGTGGTATCGACGGCGAGCGGCAGATGCGGCCCGTGCTGCTCGATTGCCGCGACCGGCACGACCGCGATCCATTCCGCCGGATTTCCGTTCCGGAAATCCTGCCACGTCATGTCCTGCCAATGCCGCTTCGGATTCATGCACAATTCCGCGTCAAACCGCTGCAACCTATTGAGCGCGGGATAAGGGCGCAAGCAGGACCACGATCTGCCTGCTTCTAGGCGTTGGCATTAAGGTTACGATCCTTTATGCGACTGCCGTCCGCCGTCCTGAGCCGCTAGATTGAGAACCATGTTTCGAAAACTGCTGATCTGCCTGATTTCGCTCGCGGCCTTTGCCGCCCCCGCGGCAGCGGCCGATAAATTGCGCTTCGGTACCAACTGGGTCGCCGAGGCCGAACACGGCGGCTTCTATCAGGCGCTCGCCGACGGCACCTATGCCAAATACGGTCTCGACGTCGAGATCGTTCCGGGCGGCCCGCAGATCAACAACCGGATTCTGCTCTCGGCCGGAAAACTCGACTTCTATATTTCCGCGAATTTTCTTCAGGCCTTCGCAGCCGTCGAACAGAATGTTCCGACAATTGTGGTCGCCGCGATTATGCAGCGCGACCCTATTGCGATCCTCGCGCACCCGAACACCGGCATCGAAAAATTCGAGGACCTGAAGAAAGTAAATCTTCTGCTCGGCGCCGATGCCATGGTGACCTCGTTCCGCTGGCTCAAATCCGAGCACGGTTTTCGCGACGAACAAGCGCGGCCCTACACCTTCAATCCGCAGCCGTTTCTCGCAAACAAGAACTTCGCGTTGCAAGGGTATGTCACCTCCGAGCCGTTCGTGATCGAGCAGGCAGGAAAGTTTAAGCCGAAGATTTTTCTGCTCGCCGATCATGGCTTCGACGGCTACGCGACCACGCTGGAGACGCGCCTCGAACTTCTGCGCGACAAGCCGGATCTTGTTTCGCGTTTCATAGAAGCTTCAATCATCGGCTGGTACAATTATCTCTACGGCAACAACAAGGTTGCGAACGATCTGATCAAGAAACAGAACCCGGAAATGACCGACGCGCTGATCGCCTTTTCGACTGCGAAGATGAAGGAATACGGCATCGTCGATTCCGGCGACTCCCTCACGCTGGGCATCGGCGCGATGCAGGACGCGCGCGTCAAGAGCTTCTTCGATAAAATGGTCAAAGCAGGCGTCGTGAAAGCGGACCTGAACTGGCGTAAGAGCTTCGACGCCACCTTCGTCAACCGCAAGCACGGCGTCGATATGTATCGCGCCAAATGAAAGCAAGGCGCGCGAAAGCCGCAGCAGCGAAGAAAGCCAGCACCGCTCAGAGCGCGCCGCTCGCGGAATTGCGCAATATCGGCAAGACCTTCGAAAGCGGTGTGACCGCGCTCCGCGACGTTTCCTTTCCGATCCGTCGCGGCGAATTTCTCTCGCTGCTCGGCGCATCGGGCTGCGGAAAAACCTCACTCTTGCGGATCATTGCAGGACTGCTCGAGCCGGACACCGGCAGCGTGCACTGGCAGTCTGGACGCCGCCCGCGCGAAACCGGCTTCGTATTTCAGGAGCCGGCGCTAATGCCGTGGGCGGATATCAGCACGAATGTCCGCCTGCCGTTGCGGTTGCTTGGTATCGATGGGCAAACAGCGGAGTTAAGGGTACGCGAGTCACTGGCTTCGGTCGGCCTTGAAAAATTCTCCAGCGCATACCCGCACGAATTGTCCGGCGGCATGAAAATGCGCGCCTCGCTCGCGCGCGCGCTGATCGTAAAGCCGAAACTTCTTCTGATGGATGAGCCCTTCGCGGCGCTCGACGAAATCTCCCGCTTCAAACTCAACGACGAATTGCTCGCACTCTGGCAGCAACTCGACTGCACCGTCGTTTTTGTAACGCATTCCGTTTTCGAGGCGGCTTATCTTTCGACCCGCACGCTTGTGATGTCGCAGCGCCCCGGCACGATCGCGGAAGAAATCTCATTCCTGCCGGCAACCGGACGTTTCGATCCGCAGTATCGTACCTCGGCATCTTTCGCAGCCCGCGCACGCAAACTCTCCGAAGCGCTGGAGCGCGCACAATGAACAAGCGCGATTTCATGGCTCCCGCCATCTCTCTCGCGCTTCTGATTGCAGCATGGGAAATCGCCGTCCGGTGTTTTGCGATACCGCCGCAGATCCTGCCAGCGCCTTCGCTGATCCTGCAAACGCTCGTGACAGACGCGCGGCTCCTGTTCGGATCGCTGCTCGTTACCTTGCGGATTACATTCGCAGCACTGTTGATTGCGATCGTCGTGGGCACAGCACTCGCAGTTCTTTTTGCCGCTTCACGTTTTGCCGAGCGAGCTTTATTCCCGCTCGCAGTCATCTTCCAGGTGACGCCGATCATCGCGATCGCGCCGCTACTGCTGATTTATCTGGAGCCCGCGACCGCCGTACTTGCCTGTGCCGCACTCGTCGCTTTCTTTCCGATCCTGTCGAATACCGCGCTCGGTCTCGCGTCTTCGGACCGGCAGTTGCGCGACCTGTTCGCACTTTACGGCGCCGGCTGGTGGAATACGCTTCTGCATCTGCGCCTGCCCGCGGCGTTGCCTTATTTTCTCGGCGGACTTCGCATCGCGGGTGGCTTGGCGCTGATCGGCGCGATCGTGGGCGAAATCGCGGCGGGCAGCGGCGGCGCTGGCTCGGGGCTTGCCTGGCGCATCATGGAAGCGGGGCATCGCGTGAACATTCCGCGGATGTACGCGGCACTTATTCTGATCGCGTTCGCTGGTCTCGCAATTTTTGCGCTGCTCTCTTGGCTACAGCACCGCGCGCTGCGCAGCTGGCACACGAGCGCCATGGCCGCCGAATAGTTAGCCCGCGTTTTTCAGCTTGCGTTCGCCGAGTTTCCGCATGAGCCGCGCCCACGCACGCCGGTAAGGCGCACTCGAAAACAGATGCCTTGATAGCCGCGCGTCGCGGAATTTCTGCTCAAGTTCGCGCGCGTGGTTCGGAAAGCGGAACCAGCCGGTCTGCGGTGTTTCGATCCGCCTGAAGACTTGCGCGGCGCGAAGCGCTTCGCTCGGGACCCATTCGAAGCCGGCCTTCTCGGCCATCATGCGCAAGCTTTCGTAAGCAAAGCCATGAACATGGGCGAAATGAAACATCCCGGTCGGCGTGCGCTTCTCAGCCATGTTCGGCACGGCGACATAGAAATATCCGCCGGGAGCCAGCAGCGAATGCACGAGCTTCATGCTCGCGAATGGATCGCGCAGATGCTCAAACACGTGAAACGAGTGGATCAGATCGAACTTGCGTCCGCCGAAATCGATCTTCATCAGCGGCGCGATATGAACCTTAACGCCATAGGTGCGCTCTGCGTAACGCGCAAAGCCGACACTCGGCTCGACGCCTTCGACTTCGAAACCAAGCCGCTTGGCTTCCGCAAGAAATTCACCGCCGCCCGCGCCGATATCGAGCACACGCGCGCCCGGCTTGATCAGTTTCGATAAATACGAAAGCCGCGTCTTTGCGCCGCTCATGCCGCGCTCGATCGTCTTCGGCGTCGGCTCCAGCGTGCTCTGGTAATGCAGCCGGTAATGATCGGTGTAGTAGCGGTCTAACTCCGCATCAGTCGGCATCGGATCGACGCGGATCAGACCGCAATTCGTGCAGATGACATTCGTCAGCGGGTTGAGCCAGCGGTCGCGCGTGGCGATCACCGACTTCTCACCGCTGCCGCAGAGATTGCACGCGATCTTCTCGCCGACGTAACGAAACGGGCGGTAACCGGGCACGATTTTGCTCAGAAACGACATCGAAACGCGCTGCCTATCGGGAAGAAGGCGCTTTCATAAAGGGGATTGCGGCGCTGTCAAACCGGCCTGCCGAGCCATGCGCGAAATGGGCTGCCCGTCCTGTTGCCGCCGGTCTAGGTTCGGCCTGCCACAAGGGTTCCCGACCACCATGCCTGCCGACCCGCGCCCATTGCGCGAACTCCCCGCGCTTGGCGATGCCCGCGCTCGTTTCATCGGTATCGCGTTGATGTGCGCGGCGTTGTTCTGCTTTGCGATCCTCGACACCACGGCGAAATGGCTGACCGGACACCTGCCGACTTTGCAGGTGGTCTGGGCACGCTACGCAAGCCACTTTTTTATCGGCTTTCTGTTCGTGAACCCGTGGACGGTAAAGGGTCTGTTCGAGACCCGCCGGCCCTGGCTCCAGCTTGGCCGTTCCGCTCTTCTGTTTCTTTCGACCGCGATCAATTTTATCGCGCTGAACTTTCTTCAGCTTGATGAGACGACCGCGATCATGTTCACGACGCCGTTTTTCATCGCGCTGTTTGCGGGACCTCTGCTCGGCGAATGGATCGGCTGGCGGCGCTGGATCGCAATTCTGATCGGTTTTGCCGGTGCGCTGGTCGTAATCCGGCCCGGCTCGGGGGCGCTGCATCCGACCGCGTTTCTTTCGCTCGCGGGTGCGTGCTGCTACGCGCTCTACAACATCTCAACGCGCGCGCTTGCCCCCTACGACACGACACAGACCACCATCACCTACTCCGCGTTAGTTGGTGTGCTGGTCGCCAGCATTCCGCTGCCTTGGGTTTGGCAGACGCCGACCGAGCCTTTGGTTATCGGCGGGATGGTGATCGTCGGACTGTTCGGCCTGATCGGACACACATTTCTGATCATTGCGCATCGCTATGCGCCGGCGGGCGTACTCGCGCCTTTTATCTATTTTCAGATCATCTGGGTTTCGGTGACGAGCTTTGCCGTGTTCGGCCATCTGCCGCACACATGGACCGTTATCGGTGCGCTGATCGTGATCGCGTCGGGACTCTATCTGCTCTATCGCGAAAAGAAGATGAAAGCCGAGGCCTCGCTGGAAGCGCAGGCGGATAAATAGCTCATGGGAGCGAAATCAATGTCGGCAAGAGGCCGATGTCGTGAAGATATTCGAACCCTTCTGCGAGCGGAATCGAGAGCAGAAAAACGCTCGCATCCAGCGCGGTGACCCGCACCAGCCTCGGATTGACTTCTACCCTCTCGAGGTCGCGCCAGAGCGAAAAATCCGGAAGCAGCCTCGGCACGCGGTTGCGATAGGCGTCGTAAGCCGCGCCGAAACGGCCTGCCAGCACCTGTTCCTCTTTCAGAATCACGAACAGGAACACGAAGTAAGCGACCGCCCCGGTGACGATTGCGAGTGTGAAGCTGCCGAGCTGCGCTCCGACGCCCACCGCGCCAACGATCGAGAGCGTGTAGAGCGGATTACGAACCACCGAATAGGGTCCGTCGGTAACAAGTGTCTCGATTTTCCGCCCGCCAATGTAGAGTGTGCAAAGCATTCTTCCGCAGATGCACAAGATGATCAGCCCAAGACCAAAAAATTCTATCGCCTCATGCAAAAATGAGCCACTCGGCCAGCGCGAATCGCCGACCAGAACGAAGGCAATTCCTGCTACTGTGAAAGCGAGCAGCACGCCCTTTCGGATCGACTGCACCGAGGTAAGATTGATAGAACGGCTCTGACTGGAAGACATTGCGGCACGCCCCCTTGAACGCCGGACCCTTCGGCGCGGTTTAAGGTTTTCTTTGGGCGGGCGGTATCCCACCCTTCGCCAACAAGAAACAGAAACGGAAAACACGCCACGATGACCAAGCCCGACCTTCTGATTGCAAGCCCAATGATGCCGATGATCGAGGAGCAGCTTGAGCGGCACTTCAATGTCGAGCGCCTCTACAAGGCCGCCGACAAGGAAAAGCTGCTCGCCGAATTTGGACCCAAGGTACGCGCGCTCGGCGCGACCCCCGGCGCGAAAATCGACGCCACCCTGATGAAAAAGCTGCCCAAGCTCGAAATCATCGGCTCGTTCGGCGTTGGCTATGATTCCGTGGACGCGAAATGGGCGGGCGAGAACGGCATTGTCGTGACCAACACACCGGACGTGCTGAACGAGGAAGTCGCCGACACCGCGCTCGGCCTCTTGCTTGCGACCGTACGGCAATTTCCGCAAGCCGACCGTTACGTGCGCGCCGGAAAATGGGCCGAGAAGCCCTTCCCGCTCACCGTCACCTTACAGGACCGCACCGTCGGCGTGGTCGGCATGGGCCGTATCGGCAAGGCCATCGCAAAGCGTCTCGAAGCCTTCAACACACCGGTCGTCTATCACAGCCGCAGCAAAGCAGCCGACGTTTCCTACAAGCACTATCCCGACCTGAAGCAGATGGCGAAGGATGTCGATGTCCTGATCGTAATCACGCCCGGCGGCCCCGCGACCAAGCATCTCATCAACAAGGATGTGCTCGAAGCGCTTGGGCCGAATGGCATCGTGATCAATGTCGCACGCGGCTCGGTGATCGACGAGAAAGCGCTGGTCGATGCACTACGCGACAGAAAGATTTTATCGGCAGGTCTCGACGTTTTCGAGGACGAACCGAATGTGCCACAGGCGCTCAAAGACATGGATCATGTCGTGCTGCTTCCCCATGTCGGCTCGGCATCCGTGCATTGCCGCAACCTGATGGGACAGCTTGTCGTCGACAATCTCGTCGCCTGGGCTTCCGGGAAACCGCCGCTGACGCCGGTAGCAGAAACACCCTTTCCCCCGAAGAAAAAGTAAGCGCCGCCCCGAGATGCGCCGCAGTGCAGGCCTTTGAGGCTCACGAACAAAGTCTGCGCAAATTTGCACGGATCGCTTGTTCGTCTGCATTCATCACAAAGCCGCGAGCAATTCTTCAACTCCATTCGATACCCTAGTGTATTTTGCATGGCGGAAGATTAATCACTGCAACGTGAGAGTTGGCCGCCTGTAATCATGAAACGCTCCGATGCGAGGCGAAGTTCAACTTCGCCCGATGGCACTAACTGCCATTCACAGCAAAAGGGGTCACCATGAAAATAAGAAAACATTCTCTGCTGGCAGCTGCAATGCTCGGCTTCGTGTCGCTTTCGCCATCTTCGGCACAGGAGGCCGATCCAAAAAAGGTCGTCGACGCGCTCCAGACAGTTTTCGGCAAACACAAAGCCCGCGCGAGCGGCGCCAAAGGCCAATGCGTCGCCGGCATATTCACGCCGGCTGCAAATGCAAGAAATCTCACGAAATCTCTGGCGTTCCGCAAACAAACGCCAGTGATCGGCCGCTTTTCTCTAGGCGGCGGAAATCCGAAAGCGCCGGATGCGACGAAGGCGCTCGTCCGCGGCTTCTCGTTCAAGATCGATCCGGAAGGAGACGGCACCACCGAATTCGTAATGGTGAATGCACCGGTAAACTTCGCGAAGTCGCTCGACCAGATGTTCGGCTTTCTCGAAGCTCGCTTTCCTGGAGCGGAAGGCAAACCAGACCCGGAAAAAATTAAGGCTTTCGCCGCAGCGAATCCTGAGACCACCCGTCAGGGCCAATGGCTCGCAAGCAGGCAGGCCCCTGCGAGCTATGTCGGCGTGAATTACTGGGGCATTCACGGCTACACGTTGACGAACGCCGAAGGCAAAACGCAGCTCGTGAAATTCAAGCTCGTGCCAACTGGCGGAGAAGCCGGCCTCACCGACGACGAGGCGAAAGCGAAGCCCGTAGACTTCCTTGTCGAGGAACTGCAGGAACGGCTTACCAAAAAAGCGCAGACAAGTTTTGATCTTGTCGTCGTTTACGGCCTGCCCGGCGACCCGACGAACGACCCCACGGTGATGTGGAACGACGAAGAGAAACGTCCAACGGTCAAGCTGGGCACGCTGACCATCAACCGGATCGAAAAGAATGAAGTTTGTGACTCCGGTATTTTCGACCCGACCAACCTAGCCGAAGGCATCACCGGGCCGAAAGATGATCCAATGTTCATTCCCAGACAGCAAGGCTACGCCATCTCGCTCCAACGCCGGCTCGCGCGTTAAGTCTGGGCAGCAAAGCCAGCTTGCGCTTAGTCCCGCGCAGGCTGGCGGCCGCTCAAGCGGAGTTACGAAATCAGCCGCAATCCCTTCAGGCTGGCGTGACCGTCTTTCCCGACGATGATGTGGTCGTGCACTTCGATGCCGAGCGGCCGCGCTACATCGATGATCGTCTTGGTCATCTGAATATCGGCACGCGAAGGCGTCGGGTCGCCGGAGGGATGATTGTGCACCAGCACGATCGCGGTCGCGGATAATTCCAGCGCTCGCTTCACCACTTCGCGCGGATAGACCGGCGTGTGATCGACCGTACCCTTCTGTTGCACTTCGTCGGCGATCAACTGGTTGCGCTTGTCGAGAAATAGAATCCGGAACTGCTCTTTATCGGCAAACGCCATCGACGAGCGGCAATAGTCGAGCACTGCCGACCATGACGAGAGCACCTTCTTGCTCTTGATCTTGCCTTTGGCGAGATGCTGCGCGGCGGCTTCCACCACCTTCAATTCGGTGACGATGGCGTCACCCACACCCTCGACTTCCTTGAGCCGGGCCGCCGGCGCGGAAATGACTTCCGCGAAGGAGCCGAATTGCTCGATCAATTCCTTCGCGAGCGGCTTCACGTCCCGCTGCGGCACCGCACGAAACAGGACAAGCTCCAGCAACTCGTAATCGGCAAGCGCCGCCGTCCCGGATTCGCGAAAGCGCGAGCGCAATCTTTCGCGATGGCCGTGATAATGCGGCGCTTCCTTAAATCCGGAACCGCGCGCCTTGGCCATGCAAAATCAAGCCGCTTGGATGTAAGGCGGCTTGTGAAAGCCTTTTGGGGAAAGCGTGAAAATCTCGACACCGGTTTCGGTGACGCCCACCGAGTGCTCGAACTGCGCCGAGAGCGAACGGTCGCGCGTGACCGCGGTCCAGCCGTCGGAAAGCACTTTCACGTGGGGACGGCCGAGATTGATCATCGGCTCCACCGTGAAGAACATACCGGGACGCAGCACGACGCCTTCTCCCGGCGAACCGACATGAACGATGTTCGGCTCGTCGTGAAACAGCCGGCCAAGACCGTGACCGCAGAAGTCGCGCACCACGCTCATGTGGTTCGGCTCGACCACGGCCTGAATGGCTGCACCAATGTCGCCGGCAGTGGCGCCGGGGCGGATGACGGAAATACCCTTCATCATCGCTTCATAGGTGACCTCGACCAGGCGCTCGGCGCGGCGCGGCACTTCGCCGACCAGATACATACGGCTGGAATCGCCGTGCCAGCCGTCGAGGATCACGGTGACGTCGATATTGACGATGTCGCCCTCGCGGAGCGGTTTGTCGTTCGGGATGCCGTGGCAAACCACGTGATTGATGGAGGTGCATACCGACTTGCGGTAGCCGCGATACATCAGCGTCGCGGGCAACGCGCCGTGATCCATCGCGAAATCATAGACCAGCTTGTCGATGCGTTCGGTAGTAACGCCCGGCTGCACGTGCGCGACGAGCATATCGAGGACTTCGGCGACCAGCCTGCCCGCGCGGCGCATACCGGCGAAATCGTCCGCCCCGTGCAGACGAATCTGCCCGGTTTTGCGGAGTGGTGCGGTGGCGGCATCGACGTAAGTCATTTGAAGCTCTCGCACCCGAATGTAGGCAATAAATTGGCAGGCGCAAGAAACTAGTCGGACACCGGCGCCGCGGGGTCAACCCTATAGTTTGCAGGCCGAAATCCGCGTCTATGCAGATACTTTGCCGCCGAGCTCATCCTCGACATGGTGAGCCACGATTTCATCGAAACTCTTGTCGGGCACGAAGCCGAGATCAAGCGCGCGCTTCGCCAAAAATTGATGCGGCCAGCCCGCGACGATGCGCTCGATCAGCGTATCGCGCACACGCTGGATGCGGGCGACAGCCTTGTCGCCTCCGGCCTTTCGCAGCGCCTCGATCTGCTCCGCGATGGTACAGGCGACCGCAGGCATCATCAGGTTGGGCCGCTGATCGAGTTTGCCCGTATCCAAAGTCGCTGCGTGCAGCAGATAGCCGATGGCCGCGCGCGGACTTGCGTGAGAATGCAGTGTGTCGTCGGAGATCGGCAGCATCGCATTCTGCCCGACGAGTGGCTCGCGGATGATGCTCGAGAAAAATCCGGACGCCGCTTTGTTCGGCTTGCCGGGACGCACGGTGATTGCGGGCAGCCGGATGCCGATACCGTCAAAAAATCCACGCCGCGAATAATCCGCAAGCAGTTGCTCCCCGATCGCTTTTGCAACCCCGTAAGAACTATGCGGTGTCAGTTGAAAATCGTCGGTCACCGGACCGTCGAACGGCCCGCCATAGACAGCAGCCGAACTCGTGAACACGACGCGCGGCTTGTATTCGCGGAGCCGGATCGCCTCGAACAGAAAGCGCGTGCCGTCGATGTTGACGCGATAGCCCTTCTCAAAATCGGTCTCCGCCTCGCCGGAAACAACGCCGGCCAGATGAAAGATGTAGTCCGGGCTGTCCGCCACCACCGCCGAAGCCTCGCCGGGAAGCGAAAGATCGCCGGTACGCGAGGCCACTTCGGGAGAAATATTTTTCGGCGTCTCTGGCGCAACCACATCTACCAGCGTCATACGCCCAATCGGCTGACCGCCGATACGCGGTTCGCGCGCAAGTCTTGCAATGAGTTTCTGGCCGATCATGCCGGCGGCGCCGGTGATCAGGACGTGCAGATTGTCGCTCATATTTTTTCTCTTGTTACTTCTCTTCTTGTTTCTCTTGGGACTTCGCCACATTAGATTGAACGGCTATCCTGCACGAGTGTCGGGACGAGGCAAAGCGCTTGCGAGAAGAACCTGATGAATAATACGAACTCAGATCAGCTGTTCCGTGCACTGCGGAATGTATCGACCCCCGCCCTCGTGATCGACGAGGAAATATTAGACCGCAACATCGCGGCGATGGCGGATTTTGCGCGCCGTGCGAACCGGTCGCTTCGCCCGCACGCAAAGACTCATAAATCTGTCGAGATCGCGCGCAAGCAGATCGAAACGGGCGCCATCGGCATTTGCTGCGCAACCTTGCCGGAATTGCGGGCGATGGCGGATGCGCGCATCAATGGGCTTCTATTGACTGCGCCGGTGCAGGATCCGACGAAGACCGACGCCCTGATAGGTGTGGCGAAGAAAACGCCGGTCACCGTCGCGGTCGATCATCCGATTCAGATCGTGGCGCTCACCGCAAAACTTCCGCCAGAGGTTTCCATCAGCGTGATCGTCGATGTCGATGTCGGACAAAAGCGAACCGGTGTCTGCGGCGTTCGCGATACGATCGCGATTGCGAAGCTCGTTGCCGAAGACAAGCGGCTCAGGTTCAGCGGGCTGCAGGGCTATGCCGGGCACGTGCAGCACATCCCCGAGTTCACGGAACGTGCACGCGAGGCCGTGCGTGTTTCAGCGCTGCTTGGCGAACATATCGCTGGGCTCCGTGAGGCGGGCTTCGAAGCGGAAATCGTGAGCGGCAGCGGCACCGGCACGCACGATTTCGACCTCGAACATCAACCCTTCACCGAGATTCAGGCGGGCTCTTACGTCTTCATGGACGCCGACTACGCACGCATTCTGAGCCGGAGCGGCAAAGGGCTTCCGTTCGAATGTTCGCTCTTCATGCTGACGACGGTGACATCCGCGAACAGGCCGGGACAGGTGACTATAGACGCGGGGACGAAGTCCCTCGCCGTCAACGGCCCTGCACCGCATCTGCTGATCGGAGCACCGGATGGATCGAGATACGAGTTTGCTGGAGACGAACACGGCCTCCTTTTATTTCCCGAAGGAAGCAAGCCTCCGGAACTTGGCGACCGCATTCTGATGAGCGTCACGCACTGCGATCCGACGGTGAATCTCTTCAGCGTCCAGCACGCGGTTACAAAGTCCGGCGATGTGCAGAAGTGGCCGGTCGTCGGGCGCAACTAGCGAAATGCTTCGAGTTTCTTTTTCTGCCAGCCCTGCGCGTCGAAATTCTCCGGCGCAAGCCACGCCTCGAACGCAGCTTTCCGCGACGGCCAATCGTGATCCATCATCGCGTACCACGACGTGTCGCGGTTTCTGCCTTTGACGATCATGTGCTGGCGGAAAATGCCCTCGAAGGTGAAGCCGAAGCGCAAGGCCGCACGGCGCGACGGCTCGTTCAGCGAGTTGCACTTCCATTCGTAGCGGCGATTGCCGAGTTCCTCGAAAGCGTAGCGCGCAAGCAGATACTGCACCTCGGTAGCTAACGGCGTTTTTTGCAGCAGCGGCGAATAAAGAATATTGCCGACTTCAATCACGCGGTTTGCCGGACGGATTTCCATCAGTGTCGCGAAGCCGACCGGGCGTTCGGCGGCGTCCAGAATTGCGTAAGCGTAAGGGTCTTCGCGGGACGCGACCATCTCGAGATAACCGTCGAAATCCTTGCGCTTCGAAAACGGTCCGTGAAAGAGATAGGTCCAGACTTCGTCGTGACCCTTTACGGCATCCCAAAGCGCGCTTGCGTGCTTCGCAGCAACCAGCTTCTCGATGCGGCCGAAACGGCCCTTGATCGAAACCGGCTCGGGTCGTTTTGCGGGCGTGGCATCGGCATTGACGCCCACCGCCTGCGTCACGTGCCGCTCCGCGATTTCGAGTCCTTGTAGAAGAACTTGTTGATCTCCATGCCTGGCGCGCCTTCGCCGAGCGCATCGAAGCGGCCCTCTTCTGCGATTTGTTTCGTCATACGCAGAAACGCACCCCAGATGCCGCGCGACAACGCACCGCCGACAGAGATACGACGCACGCCCAACGCTTCGGCGTCTTTCACGGTCAAACCAATCGGTGTTCCGATCAGAAGGTTGAACGGCTTCGGCGCAACGGCATCGACTACCGCCTTGATTTGCTCAGGCTTCGAAAGTCCCGGCGCGAACAGGCAATCCGCACCGGCATTGGAATAGGCCTTCAATCGCGCGATCACATCGTCGAGGTCGGGCTTGCCGGCGATGAAACCTTCCGCGCGGCCGACAAGCAACGTATCCCCGCCCTTCTTGTCGATGGCGCTACGTGCTGCTTTGATCCGCGCAACCGCGTCGTCGAGATCGTAAACCGGCTTGTCTTTCTGCTTGGTCGAATCCTCGATCGACAATCCTGCAACGCCGGTATCGCAGGCAAGCGAAACGCTTTCTGCGACGCCCGCCGGATCGTGCGCGAAGCCACCTTCGAAATCGGCATTGACCGGAACGTCGGTCGCTTCCACGAGTTCGGCAAGATGCTCGAGCAACATCTCGCGGGTCACGCCATTGTCCGCAACCCCCTTCGACCAGGCAAAGCCAGCGCTTGTTGAAGCAAGCGCCTTGAAATTCATCGCTTGCAGCCACCGCGCACTCGGAACGTCCCACGGATTGGGAATGACGAAGCAGCCGCTCTTATGCAGCGCGTGAAAGGTCGCCCGTTTCTCGGCAATTGAAGGCATTAGTGATTCTCCCGCGGAATACCGAAGTTTTCGGCGACGTTCTGGAACTTGATCGCGGGCTTCAGCACCATTCCCTCGGAAAGCTGATCCACCATCTGCCGCTGGATTTCCTGCCACGGCGTCTGGCTCGGCGGGAACTTGTAGCCGCCGTCGGCAGCCAACTTCGTGCGTCGCGCAGTCAATTCCTTCTCGTCGAGCAGAATATTCGCCTCACCTTTCCGAAGGTCGATGCGCACGCGGTCGCCGGTCTTTAGAATAGCGAGTCCCCCGCCCGCAGCCGCTTCAGGAGACGCGTTCAAGATCGATGGCGAGCCGGAAGTGCCCGACTGCCTGCCGTCGCCGATGCAGGGCAACGATTTCACGCCGCGATTGAGGAGTGCCGCCGGCGCCGTCATGTTCACGACCTCCGCGGCGCCCGGATAGCCGATCGCGCCGACGCCGCGCATGAACAGCATACAATGCTCGTCAATCTTGAGCGCAGGATCGTTGATGCGCTTGTGATAGTCCTCCGGCCCGTCGAACACGATGGCGCGGCCCTCGAATGCCTCCGGGTCCTTCGGATCGGAAAGATAGCGGTCGCGGAATTCCTTCGAGATCACGGAAGTCTTCATGATCGCGCTGTCGAAGAGATTACCCTTCATGACGATAAAACCCGCGTCCTGACGAAGCGGCTTGTCGTAGGGAAAGATCACGTCGCGATCCAAAACCTCGCGGCCACGGCAATTCTCGCCGATAGACTTCGCATTCACGGTCAGCGCGCCTTCGTGAATCTTTTTCTGCTTCATCAATTCGAAGATGACCGCCGGAATGCCGCCCGCGCGGTGAAATTCTTCGCCGAGATATTTTCCGGCCGGCATCATATTCACGAGCAGCGGAATTTTATGACCGAATTTCTGCCAGTCTTCGACCTCCAGCTTCACGCCGATGTGGCGGGCAATCGCATTCAGATGCACCGGCTCATTGGTCGAGCCGCCGATCGCGGAGTTGACGATGATCGCGTTCTCGAACGCCTCGCGCGTGAGGATATCGGAAGGCCGGAGATTCTCTTCGACCATATCGACGATGCGCTTTCCGGTTTCATAGGCAATCTGCCCGCGCTCGCGATAGGTCGCAGGAATTGCCGCGCATCCGGGCAGCGACATACCGAGCGCTTCGGCGAGACCGTTCATCGTGGACGCCGTGCCCATGGTGTTGCAGTGTCCGGCGGAAGGCGCCGACGACGCAACGAGATCCATGTACTCGTCGTAGTCGATCTCTTTGGTGGCGTAGAGTTCGCGCGCTTTCCACTTGATCGTGCCCGATCCCGTGCGCTCGCCTTTATACCAGCCGTTCAGCATCGGCCCGCCGGAGAGCACGATCGCCGGAATGTTCACCGTCGCTGCCGCCATGATGCAGGCCGGCGTGGTCTTGTCGCATCCGGTCGTGAGCACGACGCCGTCGATCGGATAACCGTACAAGACTTCAACGAGGCCGAGATACGCGAGATTGCGGTCGAGCGCGGCAGTCGGGCGTTTCCCGGTTTCCTGAATTGGATGCACCGGAAATTCGAAACAGATGCCGCCTGCAGAGCGAATGCCCTCGCGCACGCGATGCGCAAGCTCGAGGTGATGACGGTTGCACGGAGAAAGATCGCTTCCGGTCTGCGCGATCCCGATAATTGGCTTGCCGGATTGCAGCTCTTCGCGCGTGAAACCGAAATTCAGATAGCGCTCGAGATAACCCGAGGTGACATCCGGATTGGTCGGATCGTCGAACCATGCCTGCGAACGCAGACGGCGGGCGGGCTTCGCTCCGTTCTTGTTCATCGTTTCCTCGCTTGATTTTATTCGGCAGCCTTGGCCGGCTCCAAAGGAATGAAAACCAGTTTGTCGATGCGCTTGCTGTCCATGTCGACGACCTCCACGCGCCAGTCTCCGATCACGAAACTGTCGCCTTCGACCGGAATACGCGCGAGCTTCTCAAGCGCGAGACCCGCCGCGGTGTGATAGTCCTCGGTCGTTTCCTCGATGCCGAGTTCTTCCTTCAAATCATCGATCGAGGCGCGGCCATCGACCAGCCAGGAGCCGTCGGCGCGTTTCGTAATTTCCTTGGCCTCGCCCTCATGTTCCTTATCGATATCGCCCGCGATGCCTTCGAGCACGTCATGCAAGGTCGCAACACCGGTGAAGTCGCCGTATTCGTCCACCACCAGCGCGATATGCACGTTCGCCGAGCGGAACATTTCGAGCAAGCGCAGCACAGGCAGCGTCTCCGGCACGAACAGCGGCTGAATGAGATTCTCCTCGACCCGCAGCGGCTTACCCGCGATCAGGTCGGTAAGCAGGTCTTTCTTTTGCACGATCCCGATCGGACGGCCGATATCGCCTCCGCGCGCGACCACGATCCGCGAATAAGGACAATCCGCGATTTCGCGCGCGATCCGCTCCGGCTCGTCGTCGAGATCGATCCAGTACACATCTGTGCGCGGGGTCAGCACCGCTTCGACCGAACGGTCGGCCAGCGCAAGCACGCCGTGGATCATCTCTTCTTCGACCTCGTCGATCACCCCGGACTCGGTGCCCTCGGCAATCGCAAGTTTCACTTCTTCTTCGGTAACGCCGTCGGGCCTGCCGGTACGAACACGCAAGAGCGCAAGCACGGCTGCCGTGGTAACTTCCAACAGCCACACCATCGGCCGTGCGATCATCACGATGATCTGCAAGGGCTGCGCGAGCTTCGCGGCAATCGGCTCCGGTGAGGTCAGCGCGATACGTTTCGGCACCAGCTCGCCGATGATCAGAGAAATGTAAGTGATCGCGACCACGACAGCCCCGAAAGCGATCTCGTCGCCATAGGGTTCGAGGATCGGATACCGGTTCAGTACTTCGCCAAGCCGCGCGCCGAGTGTGGCCCCGCCGAAGGCACCCGACAGAATGCCGATCAGCGTGATGCCGACCTGCACGCCGGAGAGAAAGCGGCTCGGATTTTCCGAAAGCGCGAGCGCGCGCGCCGCACCCCGGCTGCCGTTTTCGGCCATCTGCTGCAGACGAATACGGCGGGACGAAACGATCGCCATCTCCGCCATGGCGAAGAGGCCGTTGAGGAGCGTAAGGCCCACAACGACCGCCAGTTCCAACCATATGCCCATAATGGCAGGCAATTTCGCATGGCGCGGGCTCGCCCGGCAATGGTGATCACGCCGCACGGCCTGTAGCGGTTTGAAAACATAGAGAAAATGGGCTCAATTACCGCGCAATAAACGGGAAACGCCGAGGAAACACTATGCTGCATACGATTCCGGGCTTCGAGCGCATCGGAGAGGAAAACGCCTTTGCGGTGCTCGCGCGCGCCGCCGAACTTGCAAGCCAAGGACGAGACATCGTGAGCCTCGGCATCGGTCAGCCTGATTTCCCGACACCGCCGCATATTGTGGACGCCGCGATCAAGGCGCTGCGCGACGGCCATCACGGCTATACGCCGGCAACCGGCATCCTGCCGCTGCGCGAAGCGATCGCCGCCGATCTGCACAAGCGTTTCTCGGTCGAAGTATCGCCAGGCAATGTCGCGGTTGTGCCCGGCGGCAAGATCACGATGTTCGCGGCGATCCTGATGTTCGGCGAACCGGGCGCGGACATTCTCTATCCCGATCCGGGATTTCCGATTTACCGCTCGATGATCGAATTCACCGGCGCCAATCCTGTGCCGATTCCGGTGCGTGAAGAAAACGGCTTCGCTTTCTCGGCGGAAGAAACACTCTCGCTGATTACAAAGAAGACGCGGCTCGTCATCATCAATTCGCCTGCGAACCCGACCGGCGGCGTCACGCCGAAATCCGAAGTCGATAAATTCGTGGCCGGCATGGAGAAACATCCGGACGTCGCGATCATGTCGGACGAGATTTACGACCAGATGGTCTATGACGGCCGTCGATCCGCGACCGGCTCATTCTCCTGAACGGATGGTCGAAGACTTACGCGATGACCGGCTGGCGCATGGGCTATTCGGTCTGGCCGCAGGCGCTTTACGAAAATATCCGCAAACTCGCCGTCAACGCGTGGTCCTGTGTGAATGCACCGTCGCAATATGCGGCGCTTGCCGCCCTCACCGGCCCGCAAGACGCCGTGCACCACATGGTCGCGGAATTCGACAAGCGCCGGAAAGTTGTTGTGAACGAATTGAACAAGCTGCCGGGAATTTCCTGTGCCACGCCTAAAGGCGCGTTCTATGCGTTCCCGAATATCAAGAACACCGGCTGGAAGGCGAAGAAGCTCGCGTCATCGCTCTTGGAAGAATCCGGTGTTGCGATCATCGGCGGACCCGATTTCGGAATTCTAGGCGAAGGTTATGTGCGTCTGTCCTACGCAAACTCGACCGAGAACATCCTGAAAGCAATCGGCCGTATGGGTGAGTTTCTCTCGACCCGCAAAGCGGCGTGACCTGCTGAAATGCGCGCGCGGCTCTCCGTTCTGTTTGTTCTGATCGGGACCGCGCTCGCGGTCGCGCAAACCGTCCGCCCCTCTCGCGAAATTTGTGACAGCACCAAACTAACGGGCCGGCCCTACTTTATCTGTCTCGAGAAAGCGATGTTCGACTCGAACCGCGAACTCGAAGCGCTGGTCGAACGCATCCTCGGCTTTATCGATATGCGAGCCGATCTTGCGCCCGCCCAGAAAGGCCGCTGGAAAAACTCGCTCGAGGAAGCGCAGATTCTCTTTGTCCGCTTCCGCAATCAGGAATGTCAGGCGGTGGCACCCTTCGAGGGAACCAAGACCGGCCGCATCGGTTCGTTCGACGAGCGGCTCACGTGCCTTATCGACAAGAACGTGACGCGTATGCGCGAACTGGAAGTGCGCTACACGAGGTAGCGCTTGCATCCGCGCAACAAAAAGCCCGCCGTCACGGCGGGCTTTTGTTTGGTTGCGGGGGTAGGATTTGAACCTACGACCTTCAGGTTATGAGCCTGACGAGCTACCGGGCTGCTCCACCCCGCGCCAGAGGCAAAAATGCCGGCAAGTTCCCGCCGGCGCCGGGTATGTAGCAATCCGATGACGCAAATGAAAGGCCGGGGAGCGGCTTAAATTGGCCGAAAAGCGAGGCAAAATCGCGCGCCAAATCGCTTCCTGCGTGCCTGCTAAAGCGCAAATAGACCCTCTCGCGAAGCAAGCCTGCAGGACTTGCGCTTGCCCCGGAACGTGCCAAGGTCCGCCCCCGGGGGCTTAAAGGACCCATACAGGTAGAGGAAAATATGCAGTTTCGTATGTCAGGTTTTCGCGGCATCGCCGGGGTTGCTGCCGCAACCGCGCTCCTGTTTGGAGCCGGACTTTATTCGCTGAACGTTTCCGCGCAGCCCAAGCTCGATATTCATTTCGTTCCGACGCCGCATGAAGTCGTGAAGCGTATGCTGGAGCTTGCGAAGGTCGGCCCGGCCGACACGCACTACGATCTGGGCTCCGGCGACGGACGCATCGTGATCGCGGCGGTCAAGGATTTCAAAGCCAAGAAGGGCCTCGGCGTCGATCTCGATCCGCAGCGCATCAAGGAAGCCACCGAAAACAAAGCGAAGGCGGGCCTCGGCGACAACGTCACCTTCCGCGAACAGAACATTTTCGAAACCGACCTTTCGGAAGCGACCACGGTTTCGATGTATCTCCTCACTTCGATCAATATCCGTATGCGTCCGAAGCTGCTCAAGGAATTGAAGCCCGGCACCCGCATCGTGACCCACGCCTTCAACATGGGCGAGTGGAAGCCCGAGCACGACGAGAGCGTGAACGGCTATCAGGTTTATCTCTTCATCGTCCCGGCCAACGTCACCGGAAAATGGGAAGTGAGTGAAGGCGAAAAGAAAATCGGCCTCGACCTGAAGAGCGAGTTCACCGATCTCTCCGGCTCGGCCACCGTCAACGGCAAGACCTCGGAAATCAAGAACGGCAAGATTACCGGCACCAAGATCGAATTCACGATCGACGTGGACGGCAAGCCGGTGAAGTACGAAGGCAACCTCGACAACGGCACCATCACCGGAACCGGCGCCGCCAAGTGGACCGCGAAGAAGGCGTAAGCGCTTTTCGAAAACCGGAATGTGAAAAATCACGGCCTCTTGGCAAACCGCCAAGGGGCCGTGAACGTGAAATGCACCAGGAAATCCGAGTAAAAAAGATGCAGACCGCTTTCATCCGCAATTCTTTCGCTGTACTTGCCGTCGTGGCCCTTGCCGGTGGCGCATTCGCGGACGAATCCTTTGCGCAGGCCGCGAACGAATCCGACAATCCCAAGCTGGATGTGATCTACGTCCCGACCCCGCATCAGGTCGTGAAACGAATGCTGGAGCTGGCGAAGGTCGGCCCGGACGACATCCACTACGATCTCGGCTCCGGCGACGGACGCATCGTGATCGCGGCGGTCAAGGATTTCAAAGCCAGGAAGGGCGTCGGCATCGATCTCGATCCGCAGCGCATCAAGGAAGCGCAAGAGAATCTCGCCAAAGCAGGCGTCGGCGATCGCGTCACCTTCCTGAACAGGAATATTTTCGAGACGGATTTTTCCGAGGCAAATGTCATCTCGCTTTATCTTCTGTCGACGCTGAACCTGAAGCTGCGTCCGACCATCCTCGACATGAAGCCCGGTACGCGCATCGTGACCCAAAGCTTCTCGATGGCGGATTGGGACCCCGAGCACAAAGAACAGGTCGATTTCGACGACAATGGCTACAAGGGATCGCGCACGGTCTATCTGTACATCGTGCCTGCGAAGGTCGAAGGCAAATGGTCGATGACCGTAGGCGCGCAGGAAATCGCGCTCGACCTCAAGCAGCAATTCCAGCGCGTCACGGGCACCGCTTTCATCGGCGGTAAGCCGAGCGTAATTAAAGACGGCCGGCTGAACGGTGCGAATATCGAATTCGTCGTCGAACTTGACGGAAAGCCGGTGACGTACGAAGGCAAAGTGGACGGCGGCACAATCACCGGCACAAATAACTGGAATGCCAAGAAGGCATCCTGAAGAGGAATGGTGGGGGCATAGATGGCCAAACAGGCAGATAAGAAAGCAGGGCTTTCTGTATTCGACGGCATCATGATGCTGGTCGGCATCGTCGTCGGCATCGGTATTTTCAAGACCCCCTCAATCGTTGCCGCGAACGCCGACAGCGGCGCAACCTTCATCGGGCTTTGGGTGATCGGCGGCTTCATCGCGCTGGTCGGCGCGCTCTGCTACGCAGAACTAGGCAGCTCTCATGCAAGCTCCGGCGGAGAGTATCATTTCCTGAGCAAAGCTTATGGCGAGAAGCTCGGTATGTTGTTCGGCTGGGCACGCTGCACCATCATCCAACCCGGCGCCATCGCCGCGGTCGCATTCGTCTATGGCGAATACATCTCGGAAGTCATCAATCTCGGCCGCTACAGCTTCGCAATCCATGGCGCTTTGGCGGTAGTCGTTCTGACCTGGGTCAATCTCATGGGCCTGCGCGAAGCAAGCTGGACGCAGAACCTTTTTGCCATTCTCGCAATTACAGCCCTTGTGCTTGTGATCCTGGCAGCTTTTTATGTTGGCCCGCAGCCAACCGCTAACGTCGCGGCGAAAGCACCGGCGGCTCCGTTCGCGGCTGCGGGCTTTGCGATGGTCTTTATTCTATTGACCTTCGGCGGCTGGAATGAATCGGCTTATCTTTCGGGCGAACTGCGTGACGTGAAGCGCAGCATGGCGCCGACGTTGATCTGGTCGATCCTGATCATCACCGTACTCTACGTGCTCGTGAACCTCGGCTACCTCTGGACCTTCGGTCTGCAGGGCCTGCGCGACTCCAAGGCGATCGGGGCCGACCTGATGCGCCTTGCAGCAGGCGGCGGTGGCGCAATCATTCTGAGTTTGATGATCACCGCTACTGCGCTCAGCACCTTGAACGCGACGATCTTCACCGGTGCGCGCGGCTATCAGGCGCTCGGTCAGGACCTGCCCTGGCTCGGCTATCTGGCTGAGTGGAAGGGTGACAAGCCCGCAAATGCGCTGCTGACACAAAGCACACTCACTCTCATTCTGATCGGCTTCGGTGCGCTTGCCCGGGACGGCTTTGAAACCATGACCGGATACACCGCGCCCGCCTTCTGGGGCTTCCTCTTCCTGGTCGGCGTTTCGGTTTATGTATTCCGCAGCCGCGGCGATGTCGCGAAAGACGGTTTCAAGGTGCCGTTCTATCCGGTGCTGCCGGCGATCTTCTGTGCAAGCTGTCTCTGGATGTGCTGGTCGGGTATCAATTACGCGCTGTTCCTATGGAGCAAATCCGGTTACGGAGTTTCCGGCGTAGGCGCGATCTTGGGTATTGCCGTTATGGTCGCAGGTATTCCGCTTGTGTTGCTCTCGAAGCCGAAGAAAAAGTCAGCAAAGCGCTGAAGCTTTTTCGGAGCAGCCCGCCAGCCTTGGCCGCACCCGCGAGCAAGGCCTTGCCGAGCAGCCCGGCAAGGCCTGACAAAATGAGGAGACCGAACAGCCCTGGCGTCATGCCGGGAAGCCGGATTGGAACATTTTGTAAAACTGTCACAGTCTACGGCCTAAAGCTTCCTCTGCATGACAAAGCGTCCCACGCTTCGCCCAGACGAGCCGCTAGATGAGGCCATGCTCGCGGTCGCCCGCGATATTCTGACCCGGGCGCGCGACGCCATTGCCGATTCCGAATTGAGCTCCGACAAAGCGGTTCATGAATTCCGGAAGTCGATCAAACGCTGGCGCGCTTTCCTCCGCTTGATCGAACCGCATTTCGGCGATGGCGCTGACAACCTGCGCCGGTCTGCACGGGAAGTTGCAAAGAAACTGGGTGGTGCGCGCGACCTTCGCTCCACGCTGGATGCGGTCGAGGATATTCGCGAAAGCGCCTATGAACTGAACGATCGCGCGCTGCGAACCATGCACGACCGCGTCAAGGAAATGCATCTGGCGGCGGAACGGCATTCGATTTCGCCCGCCGATCGCGCCGAGATCGCGCATCAGATTTCAGCCTGGCTAGCCACGATTTCGCTCTGGCCGTTTTCCGGTCTGCAGTTTCCGGAATTAGCGAAGTCGCTGACCGAAGGCTACCGCCGCGCCCGGAAGACCATGCCGAAAGACTGGCAGCAGGCAGAAGAAGAACAGCTTCACGAATTCCGCAAGCGCACCATCGACCATCGCTACCAGATGGAGCTGATCGAGCCGCTATGGCCCCGCATGGCGAAAATCTGGGTGGACGAGGCGCAGCGCCTCCGCGATGCTTTGGGACAGCATCGGGATCTCGCGCTGTTACAGAACATGGCTGGGCCGCACCAGCCGCTCGCGCGCTTCCGCTCGAAACTCACCCCGCCGATCCAGCGGCGGCAACTTGAACATCTGGCGCAGGCCGCGAAGATCGCGTCCCGCATCTTCGCGGAGAAGCCCCGCGCCTTTCACGCGCGGATCGAAACGCTCTGGCTCGCGGGCAGCGACGTTGACTAGAAATGAAAAACCGCCGCGGTCCTTTCGAAACGCGGCGGCTTAAATTCTAGCGAAAAGATCAGTTCTTCTTTTCCTTACGGGCTGCGAACAACAGGTTCGAGTCGATGATCCGGTTGCGGTAGCCGATGCCGAACTCGAGTTTCGGCGGCTTGTTCTTCGGATGCCAGAGCTGCTGCGCGGCACCCTCAGGGCCCATGCCGAAGATCGGGATCGGTCCGATATAGACACCGTGCGGATTCAGCGCCCACTCGTCCGGCTTGAAGTTGCGGATCGGAACACCGGTGTCGTCCTGCACGATAACGTCGGCGTGCTTGAGAACGAAGTCGCGCACCGTGGAGAAGCCGCCGCCGTGCGGCAGATACGACGCGCTCTTGAACAGCGCATTGCCCTGTCCGAACTTCTCGGCAAATTTCAGAAGACCGCTCGCGACAACGCCGCCGTTCGAGAGGTCGCTTCTGAAGTAATAAAGCGTGCGCTCGGTGCCGTCCTTGGTGAAGACGATTTTCACGCCGGGGGCGAGCGCCTGGCCCTTGAAGCCTTCGGCCGGATTTTCTTTGCCGTCTTTGTCGAGCTGAATAAGGGTGGTTTCTTTAACCGTCGCGCCGCTCCGCGCGAGATAAACATAAAGCAGCGGCAACGCCCCGCGCACCGACTGGCCGCCCAAGCGGGCGCCCATATCCTGCGTGATGAAGAAGGAAAGGTTCAGCGAATGCTCGAGCGCCGCTCGCACGGCCGGTAGCGAATGGACCGTGCGGGCATCGACAGTCGGGATCGGGCCGACCGGCTCAAGACCGACCTGAATGTAGGTCTTGGCATTCGGATAGAACAGGTTGGCATAAAGAAAGTCGGGACCACCGAAGAAGTAATAGAGCGTGTCCTTCGAGCCCTTCACATTGGCTTCGGTCCAAGCGCGCACCTTCTTGAACTGTTTTTCGTCGGCCTTTTCCCACGTGCCGTCGAATGCCTTGGCGTAATTCTGCCAGGCCGGGTCCTTCGTGAACTTGCCGACAGCGGAGTCCGCCGGGACCGACATACCGGCATAGAAGCGGGCGACCTCGCCGGGATCCTGGCTCTGCGCGGTCGCGACCGAAGCCGACGCCACGAAGATTGCCGCGGCCAGCGCCACGCTCTTTACAAAAAATCGCATATTTCACCTCGCGCCACGCTCATGGCGCCCCCAAGCTGAATGAGACCTGAATTCCTTGCCCGCGCCCGAAGCCCCTTCACGGTCGCGCGGGGCGGCTTATAGCCCAAGCCGGTCCTCGGGAATACTGGTCCGGCCGCAAATCCTCGCGACCACGATCCGGTCGCGATTAAGTTTTATCGGCTACAACCTTCTCTTGATTCCACTGCTGGCCCGGCTTTGATTTTTCAGGGTTTGCATGGGCGGAAGGCCTTAAATAGAGACGAAAAGCGGTTCCTAAGTGACCTGTCGAAGAAGCATATTCCTGCGAGTTTGGCCGGCAGCCTTGGCCTGTGCGGTTGTGGTGGCATCCGGTGCGGCCAATGCGCAACTTCGTGCCGGGAAAACGAGCATCTCGGAATTCGTGACAAGCCCCTTCCCGCTGGACGGCTCTTCCGCCGCCGCGACCGAGTATTTCAACGAAATCGAAGGCACCAAGCGCGGCCGGAAAACTGCGACCGGCCGCATCTACTGGGAAAACGAAACCTACAACGACCAGCGGGTGCTGCTGCACATCCCGGCCAAGTTCGACATGAAAAAGCCGGCGGTGATCGTGGTGTTCTTTCACGGTCATGGCGCGATCCTCGAGCGCGACATCCGCGACCGCCAGGCACTTCCCGAACAGATTTCCTCGTCCGCGGCGAACGCCGTGCTGGTCGCGCCGCAATTTGCGGTGAATGCGGCCGACTCCAATCCGGGCCGCTTTGCGGAGGCGGGCGGCTTCACGCGTTTCCTGAACGAAGCCGCAGTCCACCTTTCGATTCTCCACGGTGATCAGCGCACGGTGCGCTACTTCCAGACGCTGCCCGTAATCCTCGTCTCGTATAGCGGCGGCTATCGCGCGGCGGCGCTTGCGATCACGCGCGGCGACACTGAGAATCGCGTGAAGGGCGTGGTGCTTCTGGATTCGCTCTATGGCGAGGCGGATAATTTCGAGAGGTGGATTACTTCCGACCGCAAACGCTTTTTTATCAGCACCTATCTCGGCTCCACCAAAGCGAGAAACCTCGAATTGCAGCGCGTGCTGAGAGAAAAGGGCGTGCCCGTGAAAGGCTCGCTCGAAGGAATGCGGCGCCTGATGCCGGGCACCGTCGTGGTTATGTCGGGCGGCAATGAGGAAAATCACCGCGACTATGTGCAGGACGGCTGGATCGCGAACCCGATCACCGACCTCCTCAATCGCCTACGCGATTTCCGCGCCGCTCGCTGATCGCTCCAGAAGATAAGCTTGACAACAAAAAAGCCTCCCACAAGTTACGAGAGGCTTTTTTGTTTTTTAGATCGTAGCTTTAGTAGAGCTCCGACGCCCGGATCACGCTCGGCCCCTGCAAACGGGAGACCGGCACCGCATTCTGCGGCAACCGCGCCTGACGCGTCGGTTGGATTTCG
Organism: Rhizobiales bacterium Ga0077548; assembly: GCA_001464215.1. Taxonomy (GTDB): domain Bacteria; phylum Pseudomonadota; class Alphaproteobacteria; order Rhizobiales; family Xanthobacteraceae. The sequence goes on from LNEZ01000045.1 coordinate 36,100, forward strand.
TTGCGCTCAGCGCGAACCGTATTGCTCGCAGGCATAACCACAACCTTGGTGCCGACGGTCACGCGCGCATGAAGATCCGTCACGTCATCGTTGGTCATGCGGATGCAGCCGGAAGAAACCTTCTGACCGATCGTGCGCGGCACGTTGGTGCCATGGATGCGGTACTGCGTATTACCGAGGTAAAGCGCCCGCGCACCGAGCGGGTTATGCGAGCCGCCGGCGACGAAGCGCGGCAGATAAGGCTGACGCGCAATCATCTCCGAAGGCGGGCGCCAATCCGGCCACTCGGCCTTGTTCGCGATTTTCTGCGTGCCGGACCAGGTGAAGCCTTCACGGCCGACGCCGATGCCGTAGCGCATCGCACGGCCCTCGCCGAGCACCAGATAGAGATACGTGTTTGCGGTATCGATCACGATCGTGCCCGGCAGCTCTTTGGTCTGATAGTTCACGACCTGACGCTTCAGATGCGCGGGCATCTCGTAAACCTGCTCTTCCTGCACCACCTCGTCTTCCGGCGCGTAAGCGAGCGTCTGCTGCTCGTCCTGCTGGAAGAGATTTGGAAGCAGCGAAAAGGTTTGCGATTTTGCAGGAGTGAGCGCGGCGAAGCCGGCGATAAGCACAAGAAGAGGCAGATGGCGAACAGCGTTCGTCATGACGGAGCCCTCAAAGGTTCGCGGGAAATCGCGGTTTCGATGTCGCGTAGAAAACCGGCAGAGGCCGCAAGGGGTTCCGAGAAATTTATTTATATAGAAGTATCAATGGCTTACGGTAGGTGCGAAGTTCCATTTAGCTCTTTTTCGCCGCATATCGAAAAGCGGCATCGTCATCGAACAGCGTCGGCGCATGGCCGCCGTGACGGCGCTCGATCGAAAGCAGTTTCATTTTGGTATCGACGCCGCCCGGAGCGGAGAAGCCGCCGGTCTTGCCGCTTGCGGCCACCACGCGGTGACACGGCATGATGATCGGCGTCGGGTTTCTTCCCATCGCCTGCCCGACTTCGCGCGAGAGCGAAACGTCGCCGAGCTTTTTTGCGACGTCGCCGTAGGTCAGCGTCTGGCCGATCGGGATGGTGCGGACGATTTCGTAAACGCGCTTCGAAAACTCCGGCAGCGGCGCGTGATCGAGCGTGACGTACGAAAAATCGATCTTCTCTCCCGCGATGAGCGCGATCACTTCATCAATGATATTTTGAACGTCCGCTGAAGGCGGAGCCTCAAGCGCTTCTGGAAAGCGCTTCTTCACCCTCGCTCGCGTCTTTTCTTCCGAACCCTCGGGCAAATTCACGCCGGCAATCCCGCGGCTCGTCCAGACGATGCCGCAGTGACCCAGCGCGGTGTCGAAAATCGCGAAAGACTGCTCGCTCATGGTGATAAGTGTAGCAAATGGCGCCCTTTGCGCGACCCGATTTCACGGACTTGTCACCCAACAAGCACTTGGCGGCTCCTTCGCAAAACGCTTAGATCGCTGAAATTGCAGGGAGCGTCGCGATGTCCGGCAGCAAGCCTTGGTTTCTGATCATGACACCCGCCAACGCCAATCAGCCCGGCTCCGCATGGAAACGCGAAGGCGCGGCCTCAACCGGCAAGATTTCCGTGCGGCCGAGCGCGCCGGAAGGCTGGGCGGCGCTTGGCATCTTCGTTGCGATCTGGACGATGGGCCCGCTTCTGATCTGGGCTTTCGTTTTTATCGGCGAAAGCCTGTCGATCACAGCCGCCGTTATCGCGACCATTGTGTTCGAGGTCGCGATTATCGGTGCATTTATTTTGCTGGTCTGGATGAAGTCGACGCGGCTAGGCGCGTGAACTGAAAGCGCTACGCGCGCCCTCGAAAGCAAATCGACAAAAGAAAAAGCCGCCCGGGATATTTCCCGTGACGGCTTTTCCGCGTCGAGGCATTCGACATATCGCTGTCCATTCGACAACGTGAAGAGAGCAAACTGTTTTCGGCAGATCTGGCAGCGACTTACTCTCCCAAGCCTTGAGACTTAGTACCATCAGCGCTGAGAAGATTAACGGCCGAGTTCGGAATGGGATCGGGTTTGAGCTTCTCGCTAAAACCACCAGATCGGCCGAAAACAGTTTTTGAAGCAAGCGAAGTCTAGTTTTGTTTAGGTTGTAGTTGGTGTCGTCTTGTCTTTTCTCTCAAAGAAATCATCCGTCATCGCGAGCGATGGACATGGATGATGAGAGCAATCAAGCCGATCGAGCTATTAGTACCGGTAAGCTGAATGCATTGCTGCACTTACACACCCGGCCTATCAACGTGGTAGTCTTCCACGGCTCTGATAGGGAGAACTCGTTTTGAGGTGGGTTTCCCGCTTAGATGCTTTCAGCGGTTATCCCGTCCGTACATAGCTACGCAGCACTGCCGCTGGCGCGACAACTGCTCCACCAGAGGTACGTTCATCCCGGTCCTCTCGTACTAGGGACAAATCCTCTCAATTCTCCGACACCCACGGCAGATAGGGACCGAACTGTCTCACGACGTTCTGAACCCAACTCACGTACCACTTTAATCGGCGAACAGCCGAACCCTTGGGACCTGCTCCAGCCCCAGGATGTGATGAGTCGACATCGAGGTGCCAAACACTGCCGTCGATATGGACTCTTGGGCAGTATCAGCCTGTTATCCCCGGCGTACCTTTTATCCGTT
>LNEZ01000046.1 GCA_001464215.1 Rhizobiales bacterium Ga0077548
GCGACGTCATGCAGAATCCGGACGCCGCGATCGAGCCGGTGTTGAAGCGTATGCAGGGCGCACGCAAGGAAGTCGAACTTGAGCGGCTCAAAATCGTGGTCGCGCAGAACATCAAGAAATTCGATCCCAAGGCGGACACGGTTGGCGGCGTTGATCCGGTGCGCTTTGCCGCGTCGTTCGAGCAGATCGCGCAGTTCTATACGTTCAAGAACAAGCTCAAGCCCGAAGAGATTTTCGACGCGCAGTATCTGCCGGGACCGCCCAAGCCCGAGCCGCCGGCCCAGCAACAGCAGAAGAAAAAGAAGAAATAGCCAACTGTTCTCCGGCCTTTGGGCGCTCCGTGCCGATTGGTCAGAATCAGCCATTCCCGCCATAATCGGGCCTTCTAGTCCCCGCAGAGAGCGCCGCCTGACGCGCCATGATGAAATTCGTCCGCCTTTACACTCGCGTTCTCGGCTTGCTCGGTCCTCAGGCCAAGCTCGGCTGGGTGCTTGCGATCGCAAATATCCTGCTCGCGATCGCGGCCTTTGCCGAGCCGATCCTGTTCGGCTGGATCATCGACAATCTGATTTCGAGTCAGGCCAATAAGGTAACGCCGAGCATCGATACGCTCGGGCCGCTGCTCGCGGCGTGGGTCGGCTTCGGTCTTTTCACCATCGGCTCCGGCGTCTTGGTCGCGCTCTATGCCGACCGGCTCGCACATACGCGGCGGCTCGGCATCATCACCGGATACTTCGAGCACGTGCTGCATCTGCCGCTCGCCTATCACGGCGGCACGCATTCCGGCCGCCTGATGAAGGTGATGTTGCAGGGCGCGGACGCGCTCTGGGGCACGTGGCTTTCGTTCTTCCGTGAGCAATGCGTGGCGCTGGTTTCCTTGCTCGTGTTGCTGCCGATTGCGATCACGCTGAACTGGCGGCTTGGCATCCTGCTCGTGGTGCTCGTGATCATCTTCGCGGTGCTGACAAGCTACGTCATCAATCGCACGATCGCTTTGCAGCAAACGGTCGAAGGTTTTCATAGCGATCTTGCGTCACGCGCGGCGGATGCGCTCGGCAACATCGCGCTGATCCAGAGCTACACGCGCACCGAAGCCGAAGTGACCGGGATGCGCAATGTGATCGAGCGCCTCTTAGAGAAGCAGATGCCGGTGCTTTCCTGGTGGGCGCTGGTCGCGGTCGCGACTCGCGCCGCGACTACGATTACCGTGCTTTCGATTTTCATTCTCGGTGTCTGGCTTTACACGCATAATCTCACCACCATCGGCGAGATCGTGACTTTCGTGAATGTCTCCGCGCTTTTCATCGGGAAACTTGAGCAAACTGCGAGCTTTGCGAACCGGCTGGTTACGGATGCGCCGCGCTTGCAGGAATTTTTCGAGGTGCTGGATTCCGCGCCGTCTGTCCGCGACAAGCCGAATGCACTCGAAATGCCGCGCCCGCGCGGTGTCGTCGATTTCGAGAGTATCTCGCTGTCTTACGACGGCAAGCGCGCGGCGGTGGACGGCATCTCGCTGCACGCGGATGCAGGCGAGACGATCGCGCTGGTCGGCGCAACCGGTGCGGGTAAATCTACCGCGCTTGCGATCATGCATCGCGCCTTCGATCCGCAGAAGGGCACAGTCAAGATCGACGGCGTCGATATCCGCGATTACACGCTGGTGTCGCTCCGCAAAAACATCGGCGTCGTATTCCAGGAAGCGCTGCTGTTCGACCGCCCGATCGAAGAGAATTTGAAAGTCGGCAAGCCTGACGCGACGCAAGCCGAGATCGACGACGCGCTCTCGCGCGCACAGGCCAAGCAGTTCATCGACCGCTTGCCGGAAGGCATCAAGACGAATGTCGGCGAGCGGGGCCGCTCCCTTTCAGGCGGCGAGCGTCAGCGGCTTGCGATTGCGCGCGCGCTTTTGAAGAACCCGCCGATCCTCGTGCTGGACGAGGCTACCAGCGCGCTGGACGCCGGCACGGAAACGCTGGTGCAGCAGGCGCTGGAAGAAGTGATGAAGGGCCGCACCACTTTCGTGATTGCGCATCGTTTGGCTACCATCCGCAATGCGGATCGCATTCTTGTGTTTCACGAAGGCAAGATTGTAGAGAGCGGCAGCTTCGACGAACTGGTCGCCAAGAACGGCCGCTTCGCGCAACTCGCGAAGGCGCAGTTCATGGTTCAGGAAGAAGCCGCCAAGTAGTTTTTAATTTGCGCGTGATCCGATCCGAAAACCGGTTCCCACTTTTCGGGATCACGCGCTAGCGCAGCCGTTCCAGAATCGAAACGTAGTTTGCGACCGCGGCCCCGCCCATATTGAAGATGCCGCCGAGCGTTGCGTCCTTGATCTGCATCTCGTTCGCTTCGCCGCGCAACTGCATCACTGTCATCGCGTGCATGGAAACGCCGGTCGCGCCAATCGGGTGACCTTTTGCTTTCAGGCCGCCGGACGGATTGACGGGAAGTTTGCCGGTTTTCTGCGTGATACCCTCGGCAATTACGTTTGCGCCCTTGCCGGGTTTTGCCAAGCCCATCGCTTCATATTCGATGAGTTCGGCGACGGTGAAACAGTCGTGGGTTTCGACGAATGAGAGATCATAGATGCCCATGCCCGCTTCATCGAGTGCGCGCTTCCAGGCTTCGCCGCAGCCTTCGAACAGAATGATGTCGCGCTTCGACATCGGCAGGAAATCCTGCACGTGTGCCGTCGCGCGGAACGCGACCGCGGGCTTGCCGAGCTTCATCGCGGTTTCGACATCGGTGAGCACGATCGCAGCCGCGCCATCGGATACGAGCGAGCAATCGGTGCGCTTCAACGGGCCCGCGACGAAAGGATTCTTTTCGCTCTCAGTGCGGCAGAACTCGTAGCCGAAATCCTTGCGCATCTGTGCGAAGGGATTGACGACACCGTTCTTGTGATTTTTTGCGGCGATCATCGCCAGTGCATCAGACTGATCGCCGAAGCGCTGGAAATAATTTCCGGCAATTTTCCCGAACACGCCGGCAAAGCCCATCGGCGTATCGCCGTCTTCCGGCAGATACGAAGCGCCGAGCAGGATTTTCCCGACTTCTGCGCCGGATACTTTCGTCATCTGCTCGACACCGACTACGAGCACGATCCGCGCGCTTCCAGCCTTGATCGACTTCAAACCTTGGTGAACGGCAGCCGAGCCGGTGGCGCAGGCATTCTCGACGCGGGTCGCCTGCTTGAAGCGCAACGCCGGGTCGGCCTGAAGAACTAACGAAGCCGTAAAATTCTGCGGCGTGAAGCCGCCATTGTAGTGGCCGAGCACGACTTCATCGACGTCTTTTGCCTCGATTCCGGCATCGGCCAGCGCTTCGCCGGCAACCTTCACGACAAGGCTTTCGACGCTTTCGGCGTCCAGTTTTCCAAAGGGGGTGTGGGCAATGCCGACGATGCAGGCGGTCATGGGAACTCCAGAGCCATATTTCGCGCTTTTTCAGACTATAGGCCCATCGCGGCAGTGCAGTGAATACTTTGCCTGACACTCCAATCGGCGTTAGGAAGAGGGCTGAAACGACCTTTGAGGGCTGTCCGGACCCGTCCCTCGGGCCTTTCGAAAAGAGAATCAATTTCGATGTTCGCTGGCTACGGCTTCCGGCCGTTTGTATTGGGGCTTTTGGTTTCCGCCGTGCTCGCCACTCCCGTGGCTGCCGGTCCCTACGTGCTTATCGAAGCCGACAGCGGCAAGGTCGTTCTCGAACAGGACGCCGGCAAGCCCTGGCATCCCGCATCCATCACCAAGCTGATGACAACCTACGTCGTCTTCCGCGCAATCCGCGAAGGCAGGCTGCATCAGTATTCGCTTCTGAAAGTTTCCCCGTTCGCGGCATCGACGCCGCCGTCGAAGGCGGGTTTTCCCGCCGGCCAGACCGTGACCGTCGATAACGCGATCAAGCTCCTGATGGTGAAGTCCGCAAACGACATGGCGGTCGTGCTCGCCGAAGGTGTCGGCGGAACGCAGGACGCATTCGTCGCCGAAATGAACGCGGTTGCGCAGTTGCTCGGCATGACCGCGACGCGCTTCAAGAATCCGCATGGTTTGCCTGACGACGAGCAGGTGACCACCGCGCGCGACATGGCGATTTTGGCACTCGCGCTGGTCAAGCAATATCCGGAGCACGAAACCTATTTCCGGATTCCGATGCTCCAGCTCGGCAAGCACACGCTTCGCAATTACAATCGCCTGATTGACCGCTATCCCGGTGCCGACGGGATGAAGACCGGCTTCATCTGCGCTTCCGGTTTCAATCTTGTGGCAAGCGCGCATCGCGGCAACAAGCGGCTGATCGCGGTGGTGCTCGGGTCTCCGAATGCAAATGCGCGTGCCGAACAGGCCGCCATGCTGTTCGAGCGCGGCTTTCAGGCCGGTGCCAGCCTCGATGTTTTACTTGGCGGCGCCAAGAACGTGAACGCAATCGCCAATCTAGCGCAGGACCCGGTTAGCATCTGGGACCAGATGTGCGGCAAGAACCGCAACCGCCGGGTTGCGATGTCCGATTCCGGCGATGAAATCGACGACGATGACGTCGAGACACCCGAAGACGCACTGCGCGCGCTGAAACTCAATCGCGCGACGTTGATGTCCGAAATGCCGCCTTCGATGAAACCGATCCGCGTGCACTCCGGTCCTGCGCGCGACGAGCGCGGCAGGGCGATCGTGGTCGGAATGGTGAACGGGCGCATGGAAATCATCACGCCAAATCATCCGCTGGCGAAGACGAACTCCGGCTTTGCGCCGCTTCCCGACGGCTTCGGCCCGCAAGCGGAAGACATGAAGCCGGAGCGCCCGCTGCGGTTGCCGAGGGTAGCCCCGATGCCGCAGAAGCGGCCGGATTCGGAATCGTGAGCGATACGCCCGCGAAAACAGCGGGGCCGATCGAGCCGATACCGCTCAATGTCTTCACCGGCTTTCTCGGCGCGGGCAAGACGACGCTGCTTAATCGCCTGCTGAAAGACCCCGCACTTTCCGACACCGCCGTGCTCGTGAACGAGGTCGGCGATATCGGCATCGATCATAATCTCTATGAGATCGTTGAAGAGGGTGTGATCCTGCTCTCGAGCGGCTGCCTGTGCTGCTCGGTGCGCGGCGACCTCGTGAATTCGCTCGAAAACCTTCTTCGTGCGCGCGACAACAATCGCTGCAAGCCGTTCAACCGCGTCGTGATCGAGACCACCGGGATCGCGGACCCCGCGTCGGTCATTCACATCATCATGACGCAGCCTTATCTCACGCTGCGCTACCGGCTCGACGGCGTCGTGACCTTGGTCGATGCCGTGAATGGCATGAAGACGCTCGACAACCACGAAGAAGCGCTGAAGCAGGCGGCGATGGCCGACCGCATCGTGATCACGAAGAGCGATCTGCCGGAAGGTGCCGCAGCGTTGCCCGCATTGCGCGAGCGCCTGAAGAAGTTAAATCCCGCGGCACTCGTGCTCGAAGGCAATGTGAAGGCGGAAGAGCTGCTTCATGCCGGGTTGTACGATCCGGCGAGGAAGATTCCAGATGTTGCGCGCTGGCTGCGCGAGGAAGCCGTGATCGCGGCGGAAGAAGATGCGCACGGACATCATCATCACGACCATCACGGTCACGATCGTGGCCATCATCACCATCATGCGCACGATCAGGCATCGCGCCACGACGCCTCGATCAAGACCTTCAGCATTGCGACCGAGAAGCCGATCCCGCTGAATACGCTCGAGATGTTTCTCGATCTTATGCGCTCGGCGCACGGCGACAAGCTGTTGCGCATGAAGGGCATCGTGCAGCTCGATGACGACCCGGAGCGTCCGGTTGTGTTCCATGTCGTGCAGCATCTGATGCATCCGCCGGCGCGGCTGGAAGGCTGGCCGGATGCGGACCGCAGAAGCCGCATGGTCTGCATCACCAAGGATTTGCCGCCGGAGATGGTGCGCAAGATGTTCAACGCATTCCTCGGCGTTCCGCAGGTCGATACGCCGGATAAAGCGGCATTGACCGAGAACCCGCTAGCGCTCGGCGGCCGCTAAGTAATTTCCTTCTTCGCACTTGCCCACTTCCTGCTTCCTGTCGGAAGCTGACGCTACGGAAAGGCGCCGCAAAGTGCGCTGCCGAAGGGGAAGAAAATGGGCCTGATCCAGGAGTTCAAATATCTGCGCGGCGCGCTCTCGACGCTGCGTATGACGACGCCGATTGCGAAGAATCCGAAGCGCGTGTTTCCGTGGGTGGTCGAAGACCTCGCCAAGAAATTCGGCGACAAGGAAGCGCTGATTTCGGACCGCGAGCGCTTCACCTATCGCGAACTCGACGCACGCGCGAACCAGTATGCGCGCTGGGCGCGGGCGCAGGGCGTCGGCAAGGGCGATGTGGTTTGCCTGCTGATGCTGAACCGGCCTGAATATGTGGTGATCTGGCTCGGAATTCTGCGCGCCGGCGGCGTGGTCGCGTTGCTGAACACCAATCTCACCGGCACGCCGCTCGCACATTCGGTATCGATCGTTGCGCCGAAGCACGTGATCGTGGATTCGCGTCTCATCAATTCTTTCAACGGCGCGAAAGCGCAAATCACGGCGGCGCCGAAAGTCTGGGTTCATGGCGAGTCTAACGAGTACGAGCGCATCGAGCCCGCCGTCGCCGCGATGGACAACGCCGCCATTCCCGAGGGCGACCGTCCCGATCTCGATATCAACGACCGCGCGCTCTTTATCTACACTAGCGGCACGACCGGACTCCCGAAGGCCGCGAACATCAATCATTATCGCTTGATGCTGGCTGCGAACGGCTTCGCGGGGGCGATCGGAACGAAACCTTCGGACCGTATGTATGACTGTCTGCCGATGTATCACTCGAACGGCGGCATGGTCGCGACCGGCGCGACTTTGATCGGCGGCGGCACCGTCATCATCCGCGAGAAATTCTCGGCGCGCGAATTCTGGGACGACTGCGTTAAATGGAAGTGCACGGCCTTCATCTATATCGGCGAGCTGTGCCGCTATCTCGTGACGGCGCCGCCGAACGAAAACGAGAAGAAACATTCGATCCGCGTCTGCTGCGGCAACGGTATGCGTCCGGATGTGTGGCCGCTGTTCAAAGAGCGTTTCGGGATTCCGAAAATCCTCGAATTTTATGCGGCGACGGAAGGAAATGTCGCGAGCTTCAATTTCGACGGTACGCCGGGTGCAATCGGGCGGCTGCCGAAATACCTCGCGCACCGCTTCCCGACCCGCATCGTGAAATTCGATGTCGAGACCGAGCAGCCGGTACGCGACAAGCAGGGCTTTTGCATCGTCTGCGAACCCGGCGAAGTCGGCGAGGCGATCGGCCAGATCCTCAACGATCCGAGCAAGCCCACCAACCGCTTCGAAGGTTATGCCGATCCGGAAGCGACCAAGAAGAAAATCCTTCACGACGCCTTCGAGAAGGGCGATGCCTGGTTCCGCACGGGTGATCTTCTGCGGCAGGACGCCAAGGGTTATTTCTATTTCATCGACCGCATCGGCGACACCTTCCGCTGGAAGGGCGAGAACGTCTCGACTTCGGAAGTCTCGGAAGCCTTCACGGTTTTTCCGGGCGTGCAGGAAGCGACGGTCTATGGCGTGCCGGTGAAGGGGTACGACGGCAAGGCCGGCATGATCGCGGTCGTCTCCGACGGTCATCTCGATCTCGCGGCACTTCGCTCCCATGTAGCGAAATCGCTGCCGGACTATGCGCGTCCGATCTTCATTCGCCTGAAGCGCGAACTCGATGTCACGGGCACATTCAAGCAGCGGAAACTAGATCTCGTGAAAGAAGGCTTCGATCCTTCGGCGGTGAAGGACGAGGTTTACTTCAACGATTCGGTGCAGGGTGCCTACGTGCCGCTTGACTCCGCTCTCTACGAGAAAATCCAGGCCAAGGCATTCAGGCTCTAGATGGCAGTTGCGCGACCGGAAGAAATATTTCTGTTCTGGAAGGACGCGGGAGCGGACAAGTGGTTTTCATCCGATCCCGCGTTCGACGCAGAAGTCCGTGCGCGATTTACCGAAACCTATGAAGCGGGAATGCGCGGCGAACTCGATGGCTGGGAGCGCTCGGCCTATGGTGCGTTCGCGCTCGTAATCCTGTTCGATCAGTTTCCGCGCAATATGTTTCGCGGAACACCGCAAGCATTTGCAACCGACGAGAAGGCAAAACAGATTGCCGAGCGCGCGATTGCAGGAGGGCGCGACCGTGCCGTCGATCCAGAAGTACATACATTCTTCTACTTGCCCTATATGCACTCGGAACTGCTCGCCGATCAGGAGCGCTGCGTCGCGCTGATGGCGAAGAGCGGCAAGCAAGAAAACATTAAGTATGCCGAGATCCATCGCGACGCGATTGAGCGCTTCGGGCGTTTTCCGCACCGGAACGCGATATTGGGGCGCAAACCGACGCCCGAGGAAATTGCCTATTTGCAGGGCGGCGGATTCAGCGGTTGATCCGGAATATTTCCTGAAGGGTTTCTTAACGGCGCTCTGATACCTCTCCATAAAATGCGAACAAAAGTTCGCGGGACGGGGATATCGGCGTGGCGATTGCCAATCAGCACCCGGAGGAACGGCGCACTTTGCGCGTGATGGCGCGCGAGTTGATTTCGCGTGCGCTCGGTCTTTTCACCGGCACGAGCGATCATTCGGTTGCGCGGCGCGGCGCTGCAACGGCTTTTGCGATCCGCATTGCGGGCGCCGCGGTGGCGTTTATCTCGCAGATCATTCTCGCGCGCTGGATGGGCCGCTACGAGTTCGGCATCTATGTATATGTGTGGACGTGGCTGCTTCTTCTCGGAAGCCTGGTTCCGCTCGGCCTTTGCACCGCCGCGCAGCGCTTCATTCCGGAATATCAGACGCAGGGCGATTTCGCGCGCGTGCGCGGATATATCTTCGCGAGCCGGTGGTTTGTCGTTGCGATCGCGACGGTTGTTGCGGGAACGACAATCGCAGGGCTTTTCGTTTTCCAGAAGTATCTCGACAATCACTATGTCGTGCCGCTGGTGCTGATGTGTGCGTGTCTACCGATGCACGCGCTCTCCGCCGCGCAGGACGGCATCTCGCGTTCCTATAACTGGATCGATATGGCGCTAGCGCCGGGCTATATCGTGCGTCCGCTGGTAATCCTCGCATTCATGGCGGGATTTCATTACGCGGGTATGCCGAACAGTGCGCTCTATGCGATGGCGTCCACCGTATTCGCCTATTGGATCGTCACCGTCGCGCAGATGGTGATGATGGGGCGTCGCCTGAAAGAAAAAGTGCCCGCAGGTCCGCGCACATATGAGACGAAGTTCTGGCTCGCGACCGCATTCCCGATCTTCATGGTCGAGAGTTTCTATTTTCTCCTGACCTATACCGACATTCTCATTCTCGAACTGTATGTCGATCCGGACGAGGTCGCGGTCTATTACGCGGCGACGAAGATCCTCGCGCTGGTCGCGTTTGTTTATTTCGCGGTGTCGGCGGCAACCGCGCATCGCTTCGCCGAGTACCACGTCTCCGGCCAGCGCGATAAACTCGAACGCTTTCTGACCGACTCCATCAAGTGGACGTTCTGGCCGTCGCTGCTCGGCACGCTCGGGCTTCTCGTGATCGGAAAGTTGCTGCTCGCGCTGTTCGGCGAGGGTTTCGATTCCGGATACGGGTTGATGTTCGTGCTCGCGGTCGGTTTGCTCGCGCGCGCGGGTGTCGGCCCCGTGGAGCGGTTGCTCAACATGGTCGGCGAGCAGAAAGCCTGCGCGCTGATCTATGCCGGCGCTTTCATTCTCAATCTGTCGCTTTGCTTCATCCTGATCCCGCACCTGAAATTGTATGGCGCAGCAATCGCGATTTCGGCGGCGATGATGTTCGAATCCGCGATGCTTTATCTGGTCACGAAGCGCAAGCTCGGTTTACACGTCTTCGTCTGGAAGAAACCGGCCTAAGCTGTCTCACGCCTGCTCGCGCAGCAAGCGCCGGATTACTTTTCCCGTCGTCGTCATCGGCATCGAGTCCACGAAGGCGACTTCGCGCGGATATTCGTGCGCGGCAAGCTGCGTCTTCACAAAATTCTGAATTTCGCTAGCCAACGTCTCCGAAGCTGCGTGACCCGGTTTCAATTGCACGAAGGCTTTCACGATCTCGTTCCGGATCGGGTCGGGCTTGCCGACGACCGCTGCGAGCGCCACCGCCGGATGGCGAATGAGACAGTCTTCGATTTCGCCGGGACCGATGCGATAACCGGATGACGTAATCACATCGTCGTCGCGGCCGACGAAGAAGAAATAGCCTTCGTCGTCCTTAATCCCCTGATCGCCCGTCAGCATCCAGTGGCCGATGAATTTGTCGCGCGTCGCTTCCGGGCGTTTCCAGTATTCGAGGAACATTACCGGGTTCGGACGCTTCACCGCGATCTGCCCAAGCTCGTCCGGCTCGCAGACGCTGCCGTCCTCGCGGATGACCGCGACTTCGTGACCGGGAATGGCTTTGCCGATCGCGCCCGGTTTGGAAACGCCGAGCATATGGCAGGAGCCGAGCACGAGATTGCATTCGGTCTGGCCGTAGAACTCGTTGATGATGAGACCGAAGGCTTCCTTGCCCCATTCGTAGGTTTCGGCACCCAAAGATTCGCCGCCAGAGCCGAGCGTGCGCAATTTCAGTTCATGCCGCCCACGCGGGCTTTTTGCCGAGCGCAACATACGAAGCGCAGTCGGCGGTATGAAGACGTTGCGAATGTTGTGCTTCGCCATCAGCGCATAGGCTTCTTCGGGGTCGAATTTGTCGAACTTGCGCGAGACCACGGCGATGCCGTGATGCAGCGAGGGCAGGAGCACGTCCAGCAGCCCGCCGGCCCAGGCCCAGTCTGCGGGCGTCCAGAACAGATCGCCCCGCTGCGGAAATAAATCGTGCGGCATCTCAACGCCCGGCAGGTGGCCTAGCACCACGCGATGCCCGTGCAGCGCGCCTTTCGGCTGCCCGGTGGTGCCGGAGGTGTAGATCATCAGCCCCGGATCGTCGGGCGAGGTATCCACCGGCGCGAAGGAAGACGAGGCTTTCGAGAGGAGGGCGCCGAAATCTTCGGCACCGTCGCCCGCGCCTTCGACGGAAATAATAAGTTTTAGCTCCGGCGCATCAGCGCGAACTTCTTTCACCCGCGCGGCACCTTGCGCGTTGGTAATCACCGCTTTCGCGCCGGAATTTTGCAGGCGATAGGATATGGCCTCCGGCCCGAACACGATCGCAACCGGAAGCACGATTGCGCCGAGCTTGTAGATCGCCGCGTGCGAGGCAGCGACTTCCGGCGATTGCGGCATATAAATGATTACGCGGTCGCCGCGCTCGACGCCTTTCGCGCGCAGCACATTCGCGAGCCGGTTCGAGGTTTCCGAGAGCCAGCCAAACGAAAACGTTTCGCTGCGGCCGTCAGGATGAACGTGAATGATTGCCGCGCGGCCGGAATCGATGGCGGCCCATTTGTCGGAGATATCGACGCCGATGTTATAGCGGGCCGGGATCTGCCAGCGGAAACTCTTCGTCAGTTCTTCAAAGCTGGAGGCCTTCGGCAGCATTTCGCTTCCCTGAATTTATGAGGAAGCGTTGTAGCGCTACTTGTCCGGCTCTGCGAGTACGAGCGCCCAGAACACCTTGTATTTGGAGTTCGGCGCGTAAGCGGTCGCGATTCCGATCTTGGTCGCGCCGGAGAGCAGCATATTCTTGTTGTGCGACGGCGAATCCCGCCAGCCCGAGAATGCCTCGGCAAGCGTGTGGTAGCCCGCACCGATATTCTCGGCGGCGCCGCGCGCATTGAAGCCAGAGGCGGCGAGGCGCCTGTTGAAGTTTCTGCCGCCCGGATCGTGTGTGACCTGATTACGCTGCGCCATGGCCTTCGCCTGCGCTTCGGCCATCTCGACAAGACGCGCGTCGATCTCGACCCGCGGCAGCCCGTTGCGCTGGCGATAATCGGAGAGGAGCGATGCCGCTGCGTTTACGTTCAACTGCGCCTCGGCACGCGCGAGGTTGTCGTAGAACGCAGGCTGTTGCGGCGCTTCCGGCGTGCCGGCGCAACCGGCGAGCGCAAGAACGCCGAGTAGGGTGCAGATATCCATGAGTCCCCGTCGCATGACAGTCCCGTCGTTAGCGCGAAGTGCTTAACGCTTGCTTGCCGGCGCTTCCGGCGCGGTCTTTTGGCCGTCCGGAGCCGTGCTCGGTGATTGCGAATCGGGAACCCGATCCTCTTCGTCTTCGGGAGAAGCGACCTGCGCCACCGCCTTACGAATGCCGATTTTGCGGAACGCACGCAGGATCGCAAAGTTCAGTTCGCTTTTGGTCTGGGTCGCAATCGTCGCGCTGCGGATCAGGCAGCGCAGCTCGAAGCCGAGATTGTCGCCGTCGATATTAAGCAACATCACCTTCGGCTCGGGGTTCTTGATGACGTTCTTGTTCTCCTGCGCCACGTGCATGAGAAGTTCCTGCACGACGTCCACATCCGTATCGGCGGGTACGCTCACCGGAATCTTGATCCGCGACGGCGTGTTGTGATGCGTCCAGTTGGTGACGGCGCCGGTAATCAGCTCCGTATTCGGGATAATGAGCGTCGCGCGGTCAAAGGTTTCGACCTCGGTCGAGCGCACGCTGATCTTGCGAATGTAGCCGTCGCTGCCTTTGACGTTGATGAGATCGCCGACCTTCACCGGGCGCTCGGTGAGCAGGATCAGTCCCGAGACGAAGTTCGAAACGATCGCCTGCAGGCCGAAACCAATGCCGACCGAGAGCGCACCGGCGACGAGCGCGATGTTCTCGAGATTCAAACCGAGCCGGCCGAGCGCGAGCGAGATCGCGGCGATCACGCCGATATAGCCCGCGATCGTCGCAATCGAGTTCTTGAGACTGGTGTCGAGACTGGTGCGCGGAAGCACGGTCTTATCCAGCCAGCGCTGGAGGATGCGCGAGAGATAAATGCCGACAATCAGAATGCCGATAGCGGCGCCGATGTCGTAAAGCGAAATCCGGAGCTTGCCGAATTCGATGCCGAAGGATGCGCGGTCGAAGCTTGCCGCGAGATCGGTGAGCGATGCGCCCCAGTTTCCAACCACCAGGAAAAGCGCGACCACGAACACGAGTACGCGCGCGGCACCAGCAAAGAGTGCCGCCGCAAGCTCAAGGCTTTGCGTGCGGATACCGAGCGTTGACGCAAAAGAGCGCCCGCGCTGCGTGTGGGCCTGCAAGCCTTCGTCGAAATAGGCGTTGATCAACTGCAGAATGACGTAGGCGCTCGTGATCACGATGGCGGCGTGAATCAATCGGCTCGTCAGGAACGAGGCGAGCCAGATATAGCCGGTGAGTACGCTGCCCAGAATTACCGCGGCCACGATCCAGAGTACGAGTCGCATCCAGTTCGGCGCGGGGTCTTCCTTGCCTTCTTCGGCGGCCTGCCGCGTCTTCAACAGCGCGCGGATGATGATGACGGCGATCAGGCTCGCCATCAGCGCGCTGGTCGCGGTGATCATTACGCGCGGCGCGCCGAGGCTGCGATGAAGGATGTTGAGCGAAGCGCCGGTCGCCGCGATCAGAAGGCCATAGGTCGAATGACTGTAGAAGCGCGCGGCAGCTTCGTCGCTGATGTTCAGGATACGGCGAGGAAAATCGCCGGGCCGCAACAGCGCACCGGCCAGCGCGCGTCCGGTGGCGTAAAGCGTCACCGCCGCGAGAATACCGAGCGCGGATTGATGGGCACGTTCGACCAGGAAATCGAACGAGGAGAGAATTTCAATGACGGCATAGACCACGAGCGGCAAGGCAACCGCGCCCAGGACCGAATCGCGGAGTGCCGCCTTTGCGCGCCGCAAGCGCGGCAACGGCACGTCTTTGGGATAGTCCGCGGATTGCGTGAAGTAGCGCGCGAGCCAGCGTTGCGCGAAGAAAATGCCGAAGACCGCGACGAGACACATCAATGTGGCGACGAGCGCGCTTTGCACGACGCCGGGAAATTCAGAAACGGTGTTCAGCCATTCGCGCGAATAGGTGACGGCCGCGCGGAACTCGCCCGGAATGGCCTGTACCGCGCCAAGCCAGAGTTTCGGATCGAGAATGCTCATCGAGCGTTCGAACAGGCGGTCCGCAAGCCGGGAGCGGCGCACTTCCTCGATGCGGCTTGCCAACTGATCGCCGCGCAGCACGAGTACGCGTGCCTGTTTCAATAGACTGTCAATCTGGGTCTGCTGCGCGCCGAGCTGTTTGCGCTGTTCGGCGATGCCGGTGTCTTCGGCGGGCGTATCTTTCGCGGGCGCAGGGCCAAGCGCCTTCACGCGTGTTTCGATTTCGGCAAGCCGCGGCTCGAGGCGCTCGATGATCTGGCCGAGTTCGGAGCGTAGCGGTTCGATCGCATCGCGCAGGCGTGTGAGTTCCGAGCGGCGGCTTTGCGCGGTGATGCCGGTTTCGACGTATTCGAAGACCGAGCCGATGGTCTCTAGCCGCACACGAATTTCAGAATTGTTCTGGTTCTGCGCAAGCGCGGGGAGCGCGAGTGCTGCGGCACCGATAAGAGCGAGCGTCAATCTGCGTAGGATCAATGTCATTGTCTTTGCCGAGGAAAATTCGGGGATTTGGTCCGGTTAGCCATGAACAAGGGATGTGGCCGGAATAGGAACTGGTGGTCCCGACAGGAATCGAACCTGTGACCTTCGGTTTAGGAAACCGCTGCTCTATCCGGCTGAGCTACGGGACCCCCATGGTAGCGGGCCCGGTCTAACACAGCGGGCGAGGCCTTTGCAGCGCTTTCCTCCCTGTCGCAGGATCGGCGCCGTGATGTTTGCCCCCGGCTTACGGCTAGTTATTGGCCTTGTTCTCGCCGCTTCCGGCGGGGGCTCGGCAATGGCTGCGGATCAAGCGCTTTGCGGCGGCAAACCAACCCCGGTCCGAATCGCGGAAGCGCTGGACGGTACCTCGCTTAAACTCGCGGACGGACGCGTCGTGCGGCTTTCAAATCTGAACGCACCAATGCCGATCGACGGCGACAAGGATGCGATCATGCGGGCGAAAGAAACGCTCGCGGAAATCGCGCAGGGAAAAGATGCGCTGCTTTATCTCTCCTCTGAAACAAAGGATCGCTACGGCAGGCTCAGCGCGCAATCGATTGCGATCGGCGGAAACCTCTGGCTGGAAGCCGAACTGCTTTCGCGTGGCGTCGTGCGCGTATTCCCCGGCGCAGATGACAAATGTGCGAAGGCTCTGTTGCAATATGAAGCGAAGGTGCGGGCCTCGAAAACGGGCTTCTGGAGTGAACCCAAATTCGCGATCCTTGATGCGGGGAATATCGAAGCCTTGCTCGCAGCCGAAGGCCGCTTTGTCATCGTCGAGGGAACTATCCGTCGCGTAGGCGAGGCGCGCGGGCGCGTCTATCTCGACTTCGGGCGGCGCTTCACGGAAGATTTTACGATCATTGTGCCGGATCAGATCCGCAAAAACCTTGTGGCGCAGGGTTCCGATCCGAAAAGCTGGCGCGGGCGGCGCGTTCGCGTTAGAGGTATTTTGTTCTCCTGGGGCGGCCCTGCCATAGAAGTTAACCTGGCGACGGCTATCGAACTCTTGAACCCAAATATCCCGGATCACAACATCCCGAAGAGCGAATGATGGTACGGCTCGTGAGGCAATTTGTGCGATATCGCGCCGTCTTCAGCGGCGCCGTGTTGTCGCTTGCGCTCGCGTCCTGCTCGACCGCCAGTCTCGATCAGTTCGGCTTCGGCGAACGCAAGGAGGCCGATGCGGTCGCGGACGCACTGCCCCCCGCGCAGCGCAAAGAACACGAGCGGCTGATTTCGACTTACGGTGGCATCTATCGCGCGCCCGCTTTGCAGGCTTTGATCGAACAGACGATCAGCCGGCTCGGGCCTGCGTCCGAAAAGCCGGAACTGAAATATCGCGTGACGATTTTGAATTCGCCCGCGATCAATGCGTTCGCGCTGCCGGGCGGTTCGCTTTATGTCACGCGCGGATTGATTTCGCTTGCGAACGACACCGCGGAGCTTGCCTCCGTGCTTTCGCACGAAATGGCGCACGTGCTCGCGCGCCACGCGTCGATCCGCGAGGACCAGATCCGTGCCGCGGTGTTGAACAGCCGTGCGATCTCCGACACGCTGAGCGACCCGCAACTCGGCGCGCTCGCGCTCGCGCAGTCGCGGCTTTCGCTTGCGAAGTTTTCCCGCGGACAGGAGCTGGAAGCCGATGCCGTCGGCGTCGGCATTGCCTCGCGTGCTGGCTACGATCCTTACGGCGCTTCTCGCTTCCTGACTTCGATGGGCCGCTTCGCGCAACTTCGTTCCGCGACGCTTGGCAGCGGCCAGCCCAAGGAACTGGACTTCCTTTCGAGCCATCCTTCGACGCCGGAGCGCATTTCGATCGCGGTTGCAAACGCGAAACCCTTCGTCAATCCGAAGGCGACCGAGCGCGATCGCGAGGCATTTCTGCGCGCGCTCGATGGCGTGACCTATGGCGACGATCCGAAAGAAGGCTTCGTGCGCGGACGCGTCTTCCTGCATCCGAATCTCGGCATTGCCTTCACGGCGCCGGATGGCTTTGCGCTCGAAAACACGCCGCAGGCGGTGCTTGGTGCGACGCCAAGCGGCCGCGAGGCGCTGCGTCTCGATGCGGTGCGCGTGCCGGATTCGCAGACGCTTCCGGACTATATTTCGAAGGGCTGGGTCGAAGGGATCGATCCTGTGACGGTCGAGACGTTCCAGATTAAC
>LNEZ01000047.1 GCA_001464215.1 Rhizobiales bacterium Ga0077548
CATCGGTTCGGGTGAAAAAGGCAAGCTCGCCGATCTCGTGATCTGGTCGCCGGCTTTCTTCGGCACCAAGCCCGACATGATCCTGAAGGGCGGTTCGATTGTTGCAGCCCAAATGGGCGATCCGAACGCGTCGATTCCGACGCCGCAGCCGGTGCATTACCGCCCGATGTGGGGCGCGATGGGCAAATCCCGCACGGCGTCTTCGGTGGTTTTCACCTCGAAGGCTGCGGTCCAGAACGGACTTCGCGAGAAGCTCGGTGTCGAGAAGGAACTGGTCGCAGTCGAGAACACGCGCGGCGGCATCTCGAAGAAGAGCATGATCCACAACGACGCCACGCCCAATATCGAGATCGACACCGAGACCTATGAGGTGCGGGCGGACGGCGAATTACTGGTCTGCGAGCCGGCGAAGGTGCTGCCGATGGCGCAGCGCTATTTCTTGTTCTAGTTTCGTCATGCCCGGCCTTGTGCCGGGAATCCACGCCTTAGCAGGCTTCAAATGCGGTAAAGACGTGGATGGCCGGGACGAGCCCGGCCATGACGAGGTTATATTAGTGAGATGAGTTCATGATCCGCGCCACCGAAGTGCTCGCCGCCGGCCAGTGGAATCAGGCAGCCGAGGCCGACAGTATCGAGTTGCCACATGATGGCCGGCATCGCCGCCGCATCGCGATGCGCGGCACGCGCGACACCGTGTTCCTGCTCGATCTCGCGGAAGCCATGATGTTGCGGGATGGCGACGGCCTGAAGCTCGAAGACGGCCGCGTGGTTCGCGTCATTTCCGCCAGCGAACCGATTGCGGAAATCACTGCAAGCGACCCGCATCATCTCTCTCGCATCGCATGGCATCTCGGCAACCGCCATGTACCCGCGCAGATTTTGAGCGACCGCATCCGCATCGGCCGCGATCATGTGCTGGAAGAACTGATGGTGAAACTCGGCGCGAAAGTTTCGCGCATCGAAGCGCCGTTCGATCCGGAAGGCGGGGCCTACGCGGAAGAAACCGCGCAGGCGCACGGCCATCATCATCACGATCATGGTCATGACCATGACGGTCACGACCATGCGCATCATGAACATAGTCCCGAATGTGGCTGCGGGCACGATCATACTCACGACCACGGCCATCACCATCACGGCCATGCCCACAAGCGCTAAAGCCAAGGTTGCAAGCGCAAACGGCAATTTGCCGTTGCTTGCGTGGCTGTCGCCCGCGTTCCCGGTCGGATCGTTCGCTTACAGTCATGGCATCGAATGGGCATTCGAGTCGGGCGATGTCACGGACGCGAAATCGACCGAACAATGGATCACTGATCTTCTGCAATGCGGGGGTCCATGGTCTGACGCCGTGTTGTTGGCGGCCGCGCATCGTGCCGTGAGCGCGAAAGAGTACAACACCCTTCGTGGTGCTGCTGAATTCGCTGCTGCGCTCGCACCGTCGAAAGAGCGCAAGCTGGAAACAATGGCGCAGGGCGAGGCCTTCATGAATTCGGTCAGTTCCGCTTGGCCTAACAAGCTGCTCGAGAAAATCGTTAGCCTGATTGGAAAAGAAGTCGCTTATCCCGTCGCGGTCGGCGTCTCCGCCGCCGCGCACGACATTCCGCTGCGCGTGACGCTCGAATCCTATTTGCTCGCTATGGTTTCGAATTTTGTTTCCGCGGCGGTGCGGCTGATTCCGCTCGGCCAGACTGACGGCATCAAGATCGTAGCTAATCTCACGCCGCTCGCCCGCGAAGTTGCTGCGCGTGCGGAAAAGTCCACGATGGACGATGCGGGTGGCGCTGCTATCCGTTCTGATATCGCAAGCATGAAGCACGAAACGCAATACACAAGGTTGTTCCGCTCATGACCTTTGCGGCTTTTCTCGGCGTCATTATGTTCACGTTGCTAATTTCTAT
The DNA here is from genome assembly GCA_001464215.1 of Rhizobiales bacterium Ga0077548. Lineage (GTDB taxonomy): Bacteria > Pseudomonadota > Alphaproteobacteria > Rhizobiales > Xanthobacteraceae. Next base: position 1,899 of record LNEZ01000047.1, read on the forward strand.
TGCAGCATTGCACATCGTATGGGGCTTCGGCGTCGTATGGCCTGCGCAGAATGAAAAGCAACTAGTTAGCTGGGTCGTCGGCGCCAAGGGTCTTCAAAAGATGCCGCCGTTCTCGCAATGTCTGCTCGCGGGCATCGGCATCGGCTTTTTCGCTTTCGTAGCCCTTATGCTTGGCAATGCGATTTCATCGCCGCTCTCGCCGCGATGGGTAACGATGATCGGCATACTTTCTGCTTTCGTTTTTGCGGGCAGAGGCATCGCTGGATATTTTCCGCAATGGCGCCGACGTTTTCCGCAGCAGCCGTTTGCGACCTTCGATCAATATTCTTTCGCGCCGCTCTGCCTGCTGCTTGCAGCCGGCTACGCGACGCTTGTCATCCTAAGGATATGAAATGAGTAAAGTGAGAAGCGGCCCCCTTCGCGTCGGCATCGGCGGCCCGGTTGGCTCCGGCAAAACCATGTTGATGGAGCAGCTCTGCCGCACGTTCCGAGACCGTTACGATCTCTGCGCGATCACGAACGACATTTATACGAAAGAAGACGCGGAGATTCTTACGCGCACCGGCGTGATTCCAGCCGAGCGCATCATGGGTGTCGAAACCGGCGGCTGCCCGCACACCGCGATCCGGGAAGACGCTTCCATCAACCTGCGGGCGATCTCGGAAATGCGCGCCAAGTTTCCGAAGCTCGATCTCGTGCTGGTCGAATCCGGCGGCGATAATCTCGCTGCGACCTTCTCGCCTGAGCTTGCGGACCTCACGATCTATGTCATCGACGTGTCAGCCGGCGAAAAGATTCCCCGCAAGGGCGGGCCGGGCATCACCCGCTCGGACTTGCTCGTTATAAACAAAGTGGACCTCGCGCCGCTGGTCGGCGCCTCGCTGGAGGTCATGGACCGCGACTCAAAGCGTATGCGTGGCGAGCGGCCCTTTGTTTTTGCCAACCTCAAGGCGGGCAAGGGCGTCGATGTGATCGCGGGCTTTATCGAGCAGGCGGGCGGGCTTGCCGCATAAGATGTGGGCGTCTATTTTCGCGCTGTCGTTAGCCCTTTGATGTAAAAGGATTTTATGTGTAGCGCGAAAGTTCCGTAGGGTAACTCTTACGACAACTTAATCCCACTAGACTGTCTGGAATGTTAGAAAAGAGCACACCCGGTTGGCTGACCGGTAGCGCTCAAAAACCGCCGGAACGCCAATGGCCGCGAAGTTAAAACCAACCCGCTCGACCTATGTGATGCTTGCCGGCTGCGCTGTTCTCGTTGCCGCAGGTCTGTGGTGGACCTTCGGAAGTTCCAGCAACCAATCGGCGCAAAAGAAAAAAGGCCCGGCCACGATTTCGGTTCTGGCCGGCAAGGCGCTGCGCAAAGACGTGCCGTATCGCGTGGAATCACTCGGCACCGTTCAGCCGCTGATCACCGTTTCGATCCGCTCGCGCGTGGATAGCCAGGTCGTCAAGGTTCACTTCGAGGACGGCGCGAAGGTGAACGAAGGCGATCCGCTGTTCACGCTGGATAGCCGCGCCATCGACGCGCAAATTCAGCAGGCGGAAGCGACGCTTTCGCTCGCCAAGTCGCAGCTTGAAAAAGCCGAGCGCGACCGCGAGCGCATCGCGGGTCTCGCCGCCAAAGGTACGCTCTCGCCGGTACAGGAAGCCGACGCCAAAACCAATGTCGAGGTTTTAAAAGCGACAGTCGCGCAGAACGAAGCCAATCTTCAGAACCTTCGCGTGCTTCGCACCTATTATGATGTGAAGGCGCCGGTCTCGGGCCGCATCGGCGTCGCGAACGTCCGTCAGGGCGCAATTGTCCGCTCCGCGGATTCCGGCACCCCGCTTGCGACTATCAATCAGATCGCGCCGATCTATGTCGCCTTCGGCATTCCCGAGCGCTTCATTCCCGAGTTGCGCACGGCAGGCGAGAAGGCGGCCGTCGAGGTCGCGTTCCAGAACGAACTGACGCTTTCCAACGGCAAGGTTGCCTTCATCGAAAACGCCGTCGATCCGCAGACCGGCACCATTCTCGTGCGCGGTATCTTCGAGAACGGCGATGAAAAATTATGGCCGGGGACGCTCGCTTCAGTGCGCGTCACGCTCCGTATCGACCCGAACCTCGTCACGGTTCCAGCGGAAGCCGTGCAGAGCGGCCAGAAAGGCAACTTTGTTTTCGTGATCGAGAACAATGTCGCCCGCGTGCGTGCGGTCAAAGTTCTGCGCACCGCCGGTGGCGAAGCGGTGCTTTCCGAAGGTCTCAACGGCGACGAAACAGTCGTCATCGACGGGCAGCTGTCGCTGCGTGAAGGCAGCCGCGTCGATATCAAGCAGCGTCAGGCAGGTTCATAGCGATGAACTTCTTCGAGCTGTGCATCCGCCGGCCGGTGCTGACGACACTTTTGATGGTGTCGATCATCATGGCGGGCGTGTTCGGTTATCGCCTGCTGCCGGTGTCCGCACTGCCGCGCGTTGACTTCCCTACGATCAATATCAACGCCAGCCTTCCGGGCGCGAACCCGGAGATCATGGCAGCGACGGTGGCGACCCCGATCGAGCGGCAGCTTGCGACGATTGCCGGCATTACCTCGATGACTTCGTCGAGCACGACCGGCTCAACGCAGATTACGATTCAGTTCGACCTCAACCGCGATATCGACGCAGCCGCGCTCGACGTGCAATCCGCGCTCTCGGTCGCGCAGCGAAACCTGCCGATCGAAATGACGGTGCCGCCGAGCTTCCGCAAGGTAAACCCAGCCGATGCGCCGGTTCTTTTCCTCTCGTTGATTTCCGACACGCTGCCGCTTTCGGTGGTCAACGAATATGCCGAGACCGTGATCGGTCAGCAGATTTCGCAAATCACCGGCGTCGCACAGGTCAACGTGTTCGGCGGCCAGAAATATGCGCTGCGAATTCGTATCAACCCTGAAGCGATCGCCGCGCGCGGCATTGCGCTTTCCGAAATCAATCTGGCGATCGCCCAGGCGACTTCGAACACGCCGCTCGGCGTCATTGCCGGGCCAAAGCAGACCCTTACACTCGACATGGGTTCGCAGCAGGCCGACGCGAAGAAATATCAAGACCTCATTGTCGCGTGGCGCAACGGCGCACCAATCAAGTTAACCGACATCGCCATCGTCGAAAACGGTGTTGAGAACGAGCGCATTGCCGGCTGGTACAATGACGCGCGCGCGATCAACCTCGCGATCTACCGGCAACCCGATGCAAACACGATCGATGTCGTCGATGCCGTTAAGCGCCGTCTGCCCGAATTCCGTGCCTCTGTTCCTGGTGCGATCAACATCGAAGTCTTGATGGATCGCTCGGTCTCGATCCGCAACTCGGTTAGCGCGGTGCAGCGAACGCTGATGGAAGCGGTCGTACTTGTTGTGCTTGTGATCTTCCTATTCCTGCGAAGCGGGCGAGCTACATTGATTCCCGCGCTGGCGCTGCCGCTATCCATCGTCGGCACTTTTGGCGCGATGTATGTGCTCGGCTATTCGATCAACAACATGACGTTGCTCGCGCTCGTGCTCTGCGTTGGCTTCGTCGTCGACGACGCGATCGTCGTTCTCGAAAATATCTACCGATATATCGAGCGAGGGATGCCGCCGTTCCAGGCGGCGATCACGGGTGCGCGCGAAATCGGTTTCACCATCGTCTCGATGACCGTTTCGCTGGTCTGTGTGTTCATTCCTGTGCTGTTCATGGGCGGGGTGGTCGGCCGCGTGTTCCGCGAATTCGCAGTCACGATTTCGGTGGCGATCCTCGTCTCGGGCTTTGTTTCGCTGACACTGACGCCGATGCTTTGCGCGCGTGTGTTGAAGCCGGTCGACCACAGCAAGAAGCCCGGCCGCTTCATGCGTTATTCCGAAGCGGCATTCGAAGGCGCATTGGCAGGCTATCGCCGTTCGCTTGACTGGGTTTTGCGTCATCGCCCGGCGACGCTCATGGCGACGTTCGCGACGCTTTTCATCGTGATCGGTCTTTATGCGTGGGTGCCTAAAGGCTTTTTCCCGATTGAGGATACCGGCTTTATCTCCAGCACCATCGAAGCGGCGACTGATACGTCTTTCGAGGAAATGGCAGTCCGGCAGCAGGAAGTAGCGGCGATTGTGCGGAAGGACAAAGATGTCGCCTATGTAGTCTCAATCGCAGGTGCGACTGGTATCAGCAGAACGACGAATACCGGACGGCTGTTCGTTTCGCTGAAGCCTCGGCACGAGCGAACAGAAAGCGCGAACCAGATCATCCAGCGCCTGCGGCGCACGGTTGCTCAGGTTCCTGGCGTGAATGCATTCTTCCAGCCCGTGCAGAACATATCGGTGGGCGGCACCGTATCGCGTGCGCTTTATCAGTATACGTTGCAAAGCTCGGATACCGATACGCTCTACAACCTCGCGCCGCAGCTACAGGAAAAGATCGCGCAGATTCCGATCTTGCGTGACGTGAACTCCGATTTGCAGATCACCAATCCGCAGATCACGATCGATATCGATCGCGAAAAATCGCGTGCTCTCGGCATCGGCGACGACCAGATCCGTAGCGTGTTGTATAGCCAATACGGCTCGCGGCAGGTTGCGACGCTCTACACCGCGAACAATCAATTCCAGGTCATCGTCGAGGCGCAGCGCCGCTTCCAGCGCGACGAGACGGACCTCTCGCGTACGTATTTGCGGGCATCCACCGGCCAGCTTGTGCCGCTGGACGCCATCGCAACCATGCGGCGCACCGTGGGGCCGTTGCAGATTTCGCATCAGCAGCAGCAGCCCTCGGTGACGATTTCATTCAATCTGGCGCCGGGTGTCGCGCTTTCCGAAGCTGTCGAGGCGATCCAGCAGGTCGAGCGCGATTCCAGTTTCCCGGCAAGCGTTTCAAGCGGCTTTCAAGGCACCGCGCAGGCCTTCCGCGACTCGCTTTCCAGTCAGCCGCTGTTGATTCTTGCCGCGATCCTGGTGATCTACATCGTGCTCGGCATTCTCTACGAGAGCTTCATCCATCCGCTGACGATTTTATCCGGGCTGCCTTCGGCCGGCATCGGCGCGCTGCTAACGCTGCTTTTGTTCGGCATGGACCTTTCGGTGATCGCGATTATCGGCATCGTGCTCCTGGTCGGCATCGTGAAGAAGAACGCGATCATGATGATCGATTTTGCGATTGAGCGAAGACGGCACGGCATGGGCGCGGAAGAATCGATCCGCGAAGCGGCGTTGCTGCGCTTCCGCCCGATCATGATGACGACGATGGCCGCGATTTTCGGCACCTTGCCGATTGCGATCGGCGCGGGCGAGGGCGCGGAACTGCGTCAGCCGCTAGGTGTCGCGGTCGTCGGCGGTCTGCTGCTTTCGCAATTGCTGACGCTCTACATCACGCCCGTGATCTATCTGTATCTCGACAAGTACGATCAGAAGATTGCAGGCGCGATCAACGAGAAAGAGGCCGAAGTGCCGGTAGAGCACGGCGGCAAGAAGAAGATCGTCGCCGCGGAATAATTACGCGGCGGCGAATTTCTTCGGCGCGAACAACCGCTCCATCTCGCGGCGGAATTTCACGGTATCGTCTTCCGTGATTGCAACGTCATTCCACGTGACAGGTTTGTCTGCCGCGACAGGCTTATTCAGCTTCACCTTGTGCGCGAGGCCGATAGGGAGTGCGCCAGATGCAAGCGAATCTTCCGCACGCACGATCTTGCCATACACCGTGTAGCCGCCTTCGCCGTCGAGCATTTCTCCCGCTACGAGATTGCGTTTTGCAACCGCCGCGACATCGGAGCGGAACGCATCCGCAGTGCCGGTTGCTTCGCCGCGCAGCACGGCGGCAGCGGCGGAGATGCCGAGTTCGAGACCGATCATGTGATAGGGGCGGTAGAGCGCGGAATAGCGTCCCGATTTGTCGGTGATCATGCCGTATTCGGCAAAGCAGCGGCGCGTGTATTCGGCTCGTGCATCGTCCGAGCCTGCTTCGAATACGACATAGACGCCCCAGCGCAAATCGCGCTCGACCGGCGAGCCGTCGCGGTTCAAGGAAGACACGACTTCGACAATGCCGCTTTCTTCCAGCACGCCACCTGCGGCGCGCGGGATCAGGTGCTTCGGCAGTTCGTCCGCGCCGCAGGGCGGGAAGGCGAGACCATCGCGCGGTGCCTTCAATCCTGTCGCATTGGAAATCGCCGCCATCTCGATTGCCGACTTCGTGCCGTCGAGAAACGAATTGAACATCTGTGAGTTCATACCGGCGCTGGCAGCCTGCTCCGCAGTCATGCCGTAATAATTCCAGACTGTGTCGGGCGTCGATTGCGGATATTCCAGCAAGTACTTCGTGCCCTTGCCCGCAGAGACGACGCGAAAGCCACAGGCTTCGGCCCAGTCCACCATTTCGCACACGAGTGCCGGCTGATCGCCGTAAGCCAGCGCATAAACGACGCCCGCTTCCGCCGCGCGCTTCGCGAGCAGCGGCCCGGCCAGCACATCGGCTTCGACCGTGACATTAACTACGTGACGGCCAGCCTTAAACGCTGACAGACAATGCCGGATCGCCGCGGCGGGACTCCCCGTGACGTCGAGAATTACATCGAGGCCGTCGGCGTTGATGAGCGCCATAGCATCTTCGGTGATCGCGGTTTTGCCGGCCTTCAATGCGTCCGGAAGATCGCGTGCGATCTGCGTCTCGTCCCAGCCGGTGCGCTTCAACGCATCGCGGGCGCGCGTGCCGGAAAGATCGGCGATGCCGAGGACGTGCAGGCCCGGTGTGGTGCGCGCCTGTGCCAGAAACATCGAGCCGAATTTGCCCGCTCCGATCAGCCCCGCGCGGACAGGGCGTCCTTCCGCAGCGCGGGCTTTCAACATCCGGCCCAGATTCATCGTGGAAACTCCATTTCTTATCCGCCCCAGTTCCGCATGGTGGTCATAGCCGTTCCGGCGCGGAGCTGGCTACCCATGAAGCCGCTGGCGCTCGCCGTGCGGCGGGTTTATAGCCAAGAAGAATAAGACAACAGCGCAGTGGCCATGCCCGCGCTTCCGGGGAAACCGCCGAGGAAATCGATATGAACAAACCGCTCGTAAAAGACGCCGCCAAGCCCGCATCCGCCGTTTCGACGAACTGGGAAGATCCGTTCGATCTGGAAAGCCAGCTCACCGACGACGAGCGCATGGTGCGCGACACCGCGCGCGGCTACGCGCAGGAGAAGCTGCTGCCCCGCGTCACCGAAGCGTTTCTTCATGAAAAATACGACCGCTCGGTCATGACCGAGATGGGCACGCTCGGGCTGCTCGGCTCGACACTACCGGAGAAATACGGCGGCGCTGGCCTGAACTATGTGAGCTATGGCGTGGCCGTACGCGAAATCGAGCGCGTGGATAGCGGCTATCGCTCGGCGATGAGCGTGCAGTCCTCGCTCGTGATGTATCCAATCTACGCGTATGGCTCGGAAGAGCAGCGGATGAAATATTTGCCGAAGCTAGCAAGCGGCGAGATCGTCGGCGCATTTGGTCTCACCGAGCCGGACCACGGTTCCGATCCCGGCGGTATGCGCACGCGCGCCGAGAAGACCGCGAAGGGCTACAAGCTCACCGGCACCAAGCTCTGGATTACCAATGCGCCGGTCGCCGACGTTTTCGTGGTCTGGGCAAAGTCGGACGCCGATGGCGGACGCATCCGCGGCTTTGTTCTTGAGCGCGGCATGAAGGGCCTCTCGACACCGAAGATCGAGGGCAAGCTCAGCTTGCGCGCGTCCATCACCGGCGAAATCGTGATGGAAGGCGTGGAAGTCGGCGAAGATGCGCTGCTTCCCAACGTCGCCGGTCTTGCCGGGCCGTTCGGCTGTCTCACCCGCGCGCGTCTCGGCATTGCCTGGGGCGCGATGGGGGCGGCGGAAGCCTGCATGGCGGCTGCCCGCGACTACACCCTGAACCGCAAACAGTTCGGCCGTCCGCTGGCCGCGACCCAGCTCGTGCAGTTGAAACTTGCGAATATGCAGACCGAAATCGCACTCGGCCTTCAGGCAGCACTCCGCGTGACCCGCCTCATGGACGAAGATCGCTGCCCGCCGGAGGCGGTTTCGATCGTGAAGCGCAACAACTGCGGCAAGGCGCTGGATATCGCTCGCGTCGCGCGCGATATGCACGGCGGCAACGGCATCACCGCCGAATATCATGTAATGCGTCACGTGATGAATCTGGAAACGGTGAACACCTACGAAGGCACGCATGACGTTCATGCGCTGATCCTCGGACGCGGCATCACCGGCATTCAGGCTTTCTCGCAGTAAGTTCGCGTTCCATGACCGCACCGTTAGACGGCATTAAGGTGCTCGAGCTCGCGCGTGTGCTCGCGGGGCCTTGGGCCGGGCAGATTCTTTCCGATCTCGGCGCGGACGTGATCAAGATCGAGCGTCCGGGGCAGGGCGACGAGACCCGCACCTGGGGTCCGCCGTACCTCGAGGGCAAGAGTGGCGAGAATCTTTCCGCCGCTTACTATCATGCGATCAATCGCGGCAAGCGCTCGGTGCTTGCCGACTTCAAGAACAAGGAAGACGTTGAGCTTGTCGTCGCGTTGATTAAAGAAGCCGATGTCGTTCTAGAAAACTACAAGGTCGGAGACCTGAAGAAATTCGGCCTCGACTACGAGAGCGTGAAGAAGATCAATCCGGAAGTGATCTACTGCTCCGTCACCGGCTTCGGCCAGGACGGGCCTTACGCGAGCCGCCCCGGCTACGATCTCATCATTCAGGCGATGGGCGGCATCATGGACATTACCGGCGAGCCGGACCGCGAGCCGATGCGTACCGGCGTTGCTTATGTGGACGTGTTCACCGGTTGTTATTCGGCGATAGCCATTCAGGCGGCGCTGATTGCGCGCATGAAGACGGGCGAGGGCCAGCACATTGATATGAGTCTCATGGATGTGCAGACGAGCGTGCTTGCCAATCAGGCGTTGAATTATCTTGTCTCCGGCAAGGCGCCGCGCCGCATGGGCAATGCGCACCCGAACGTCGTGCCCTATCAGGCGTTTGAGACTTCCGACGGTTACATGATCATTGCGGTCGGCAACGACGGACAGTTCAAGAGCTTCTGCGACGTGCTTGGCCTGCCGGAAGTGCGCGACGATCCGCGCTATGCGAGCAACGGCAAGCGTAACGAAAACCGCGCGACATTGATTCCTGCACTGATGGCGAAGACGAAATTACGCACCCGCGATGATCTTTTGGCGGCGCTCGAAAAGGGAAATGTTCCCGCCGGGCCGATCCGTTCCATCGACGAGGTCTTCGCCGACCCGCAGGTGATCGCCCGCAAGATGCGGATCGATCTGCCGGACGATAGTGCCAAGGCCGGCTCGATCCCCGGCGTTCGTTCGCCGATTACGATGGCCGGAACGCCGCTTCATTATGACAAGCCGTCACCCCGTCACGGCGAAAATTCGGACGAAGTACGTACCGCGATCAAGGCCGGAAAGCCTGCCTTCCGTTCGACCCGCGCCACTTGAATCTGAATCTCAACTTGAGGTCCGCTTAAAGCAGCGTTCTCTCTCAAACGATTCAAAAGACTCAGCTTTTCTAGTTCCGGTGAATCTCCGTCTCAAGGCCGCCTGAATCGGATGTTGAAGCTGTATCGACGGCTGAAATGGTAGCGTAGGCCTCTAACAGTTCTAAGCGATGCACGATAAATGACAGAAAAGCCTGTACGAAAGACGCTGACTAGCTCGGCACGTTCACGATGCAGTTTGCATCAAGTAGCACTGTTGCTTGGCATCTGCGCTGCAACGGGCGTTTTTTCGCATCCGTCACCAGCAACTGCGCAATCCAGCGGCTACTTCACGTACAAACAGCAGCGAGAAAGGGATGAGCAAAACTTGAGGCTACGGAGTGAAGAAAGGCAACGGCTCGAACGCAGCCGCGAAGAGTCAGCGCGAGACCGAGAGCAGCGATGGAGAGATCGCGGGCGGACCAATATGTTTGGTAAAGAAGAACCAAGGCCCTTCTAGCTTGACGATGAACTTGCGCGTCCGCAGCCAAACATTTGCGCCACGCAGCGCAAAACTGCGGAAGCCGGGAGTGGAGCGGGTATGGGATGAGATTGGTTGGGGGACTAGGATTCGAACCTAGATTGACGGAGTCAGAGTCCGCAGTTCTACCGTTGAACTATCCCCCAACGAAGTCCTTGTTTGCCAAGGATTTTTAGCCGGGTGCTGGCGGCGGACACCGCCGGAAGCGCGGACCTTCTAGCCGACCCGGCTATGCGCCGCAACCGGCTGCTTTTGCACTACTCGGCGGGCTCCATGGTAGCAGCGGGGTCTTCGGTAGATTGCTTGCTCAGAAAGTATCCCGCAGCGACGGCCGCAACCGCAAGAATGGGAAGCGTGCCGCGCACGCCAAGCGTGCGGACGATCTGGAGACCGGTGAGAAGCGCGGCCGGGTTCTGCCACCATTCCGGGTCTTTGCTTTTCTCGGCTTCTGCTTTCGCCAGACGAATTTCAGCCGCACGGGCCAGTGCGCGGCGTTTTCGGCTGGAAGCAAGCAGCGGAATAAGCGCGAACAGCGCGACTACGCCGAACACGCTTGCTACCGCACCCCACGCGTACATCACGCCATAGGTTTGCATCGTCCATAAAAACAGGACGACCAGCCCGCAGACGAAAGCAGCCATGCCCGCGAACGCGAAAATCGCGCCCGCGATCATGGCCTTCAAGGTGAGGTCGAGGCTCACCTTCAACTCGTCGAAAAATCCGCCAAACATGGAGGCCTCCCCCGTGGCCGCTTAGCGGCGCCAGATCGCGCCGATCAGGAAGCCGATGCCGGCAGCCATCGCGAGCGTGGTCACTGGACGCTTGTAAACGGCATCTTCGACCGCATCGCCGATCGTCGCCGTTACATCCTTGACCGCATCCACTGCTTCCTGACCCTTGCCGCTTGCGTCGGAAATTACGCCGTCGAGATTTTTGCGTGCGCGGCTGTAGGCAGCGCTGCCGGTGGCGGAAACGAGTGCAGCAACCTGCTGCGTCAGTTTGGAAACATCGCCCTTGAGGCTCTCGAATTCGCGGTCGATTGCTTCTTTGGCATGAGTGCCGTTGGTCGTGGTGCTGGTGGAAGTAGCCATTGGAAAAGCCCTCTGCATTCTTCCGCGCGGGTGTCCACGCAGGAAAGTGTTGAATCGGAAAGAGTTGATGCAGAAACGCAGAGGAACACGGAAAGTTCCGGACGTCAGCCCGGAAGCTTCACTTCATCCTTGGTCACGAACTGATTGATGATCACGATCACAACAATCAGCAATGGCACCGCCAGCAGCGCGCCGAACGGACCCCACAACCAAGCCCAGCAGGCGATTGAGAGGAAAATAAAGAGCGGGTTCAGGGTCAGCCGCGCACCGAGAATGGTGGGCGTGACAAACTGCCCTTCGACCGTCGACATACCGATGAAGAACAGGGGCGCAATCAGCGCCTGATAGAAAGATCCGAAGGTCACAAGCCCGACGCCGAGCAGTGTCACGATCATCGTCGCCGGACCGATATAGGGCACAAAGTTCAACACAAAAGCCAATGCGCCCCAAACCCACGGGCTCGGCATACCGATGAAATAGCAGGCGGTCGCGACGATGATTCCGACCGCCGCGTTGATGCCGGTTACCGTCGCAATATAAGTAGCAAGGCTTGCCTCGACCGCATTCCAGATCTTGATCGCGCGCAGCCGCGACTCGCGCACGCTGCCGAAGCGAACGATGCTTTCCTTTAGGCTGTTGCGGTGACCGAGGAAGAAGAACAGCGTACCGAAGAAGATCAAGAGTTGCCCGACCGCCGGCGTCAGCGAGCTGAGCGCCGGCTGCAACAGGCTCGAGTTGAAATCGAAAGCGATGGTCTTGCTCTGCGAAGGTGCGGCACCCAACGCCTCGCGTAATCGATTCCACGCCTCGATTGGCGCATCGAAAATGACGAGCTTCTCGCGCAGATTGGCGCCGATTTCCGGCGCACGGCCGATCCAGTCGCGAACCGGATCGGAAAGAAAAACGATTCCGGTCGAAAGTAGCCCTATCGTGCCGAGCACGAGGATAGCTGCGGTGCCGGCGTGCGGAATCCCGTAGCGCGAGCCGAAATTCGTGATCGGCGCGAGGATGGTGCCGATCACCAGCGCAAGCGTGATGGGTAGGAAGACACCGCGGCCATAGCCGAGCAACGCGGTGAAGAGGATCAGAAAAATCCCGATCAGCGCATATTGGGCGAGCTTGGCGCGCGTGCCCGTCGAGGCTCGTCCTTCGGCCTTGTCGCCGGATTCGTCTGCTTCGTAGGGTGGGGTGCGCTCGTCCATATTCGCCTGTCTTGCCCGCAAGGGCTGGCTCTAAATCCTTAAAGCCGGTTGTAGTTGCATCGTGGCGCAGCCGCGAAGAGTAGGAAAGGGGTGCCCCGTAACGTCACTAAGAACGTCATTAATCCGTGAACCAATCGGGGCTTTGGGGGTTAGGAGCCTTGGAGCGGCGGTTTCCGGTTACGGGAGCCGCCGCCTTTGGCAAATGGGAGTCGGGCGAATGGGCTTGCTCATCAACATTCTGATCACGTTTCTCGTAATCGTTTTGGTGCTTTATCTCGTAAACCTGCTTCCGGTCGATGGCCGCGCGAAACAGATCATCCGCATCGTCGTCATTATCATCGGTATCCTTTATCTGCTTCGTTATTTGATGGTTGCGGGACCGATCCTCTAGGTTGCACACCTGAACGGATAGGCGTCTCCACCGGGCTGCGCTAGGCTGCGCAGCCTGGGCCGGAGGCGCATATGCCTGATTCAATCCTCTACCACGAAGCCAATCGTGCATTGCAGGACACCTTCAAGAGCCGCGGCATCGCCGACCGGCTCGAAGAGAAGCTCGCACGCACCTCGTTCACGCCGGACGATCGCGCCTTCATCGAGAACGCTTTTCTCTTCTTCCTTGCGACCGCCGATGCGGACGGACGCCCGGACTGTTCGTTCAAGGGCGGAGCGCGCGGTTTCGTCCGGGTGACGGCCGCTAACGAACTGGTGTTTCCGGACTATGACGGCAACGGGATGTTCAAAAGCCTCGGCAATATCGACGCCAATCCGAATGTGGGACTGCTCTTTATCGATCTGGAAAAACCCCGCCGCCTCCGCGTGAACGGCACGGCAAAGGTCAATCGGGACGACCCGCTGCTTATGCTCACCGCCGGCGCGCAGTTGATCGTGCGGGTCACAGCGAAAGCGATCTTTCCGAATTGCCCGCGCTACATTCCGACCATGACGCTCGCGAACCCCTCGAAATACACGCCGGTAGCGGGCACCGCTCCGGAAGAGCCGGGCTGGAAGACTTTCCCCGATTTCAAGGATGTCATTCATCCTCGCCATCCCACGGCATAGCGCGCGTTTCACCTTCCGCATTGCGGTAGCGAAGCGTTGATTTGCGCTGATGCGTCGCGCTGCTAGACTGGGGGCAACGTACAATCAGTAGCCGGAATTCTGTCGAGCGCTTCGTTTTGCGCTCCGGTTTCCGGGGAAAGGCATGGCATGGCGGACCAGCCGCGCGAGAGCGCGTCGGGACCGCAACAAGCGGCCAAATCCGGCCGGCGCCGTCGCAGGCGCCGTGGACGCAGAGGCAATCGGGCGCCGTCTCCGGCGCAACCGCCCCAGTATGCGCATTACGGCGCGCTAGATCTCGGCACCAATAATTGCCGGTTGCTTGTTGCGGCTCCTACCCACGATTCTTTCCGCGTCGTGGATGCCTTCTCGCGCATCGTGCGGCTGGGCGAGGGGCTATCGCGCACCGGCGAGCTTTCCGAAGCGGCGCAGGACCGCGCGATCGCGGCGCTGAAAATCTGCGCGGCGAAACTGGAAACCAAGAAGGTTACGCGCACGCGTTTGATTGCGACCGAGGCCTGTCGCGGTGCGCGTAATGGCTCTGACTTTCTCGAACGGGTGGCCCGCGAGACCGGGCTGCAACTCGAAATAGTCAACCGAGAAACCGAGGCAAAGTTGGCTGCCAACTCCTGCGCGCCACTACTCGACCGCAACGCTTCCGGTGCGATTCTATTCGACATCGGCGGCGGCTCTTCCGAATTGGCTTGGCTCGGCAAAGCCGACGATGTCGATGGCGGTCCTCCGCTTGCCCCGGTGCAGGAATGGGATTCGATGCCGCTCGGCGTGGTCACGCTCGCGGAGCGCTTCGGCGGTGAAAATGTAACGCCGGAGATTTTCTCGGCGATGGTCGAAGATGTATTGCCGCGCGTGAAGGCATTTGCGGCGAAAGCAAGCGGACTTGCGGGCGGCGAAATCTATCTGCTCGGCACGTCCGGCACCGTCACTACACTTGCGGGGATTCATCTCGAGCTTCCGCGCTATGATCGCCGCCGCGTTGACGGCATCTGGCTCACGAAAGCGCAGGTCACGAAAGTGGTCGATCAGCTTTGCGCAACAAGCTATCAGGATCGCGTCGCCAACCCCTGCATCGGTGCGCAGCGTGCCGACCTCGTGCTTGCGGGCTGCGCTATTCTCGAAGCGATCCGCCGCGTATTTCCCTGCGAGCGGCTGCGGGTTGCCGATCGCGGTTTGCGCGAAGGAATGCTGGTTGAGCTGATGCGCGCCGACGGCGTATGGAAACGGGCATGACTGACAAGAAAACATTGCCCGAGCGCGGCAAGGTCCGCGTCAAGAAAAAGACCGGGCGCTCGCACTCTTCCAACCAGTGGCTGAAGCGTCAGCTCAACGATCCGTATGTGCGCAAAGCCCATGCGGAAGGCTATCGCTCGCGCGCGGCCTTCAAGCTTCTGGAAATCGACGACAAGCATAAGATTCTGAAGCGCGGCGCGCGCGTGGTCGATCTCGGTGCCGCGCCCGGCGGCTGGTCGCAGGTCGCGGCAGAGCGCGTCGGTGTAGAAAAAGGCCTGGGCAAGGTCGTCGCGATCGATCTGTTGGAGATCGAGCCGATCGCGGGCGTCGAGTTCGCACAGATGGATTTCAACGAGGAAGACGCGCCGGAGCGCTTGAAGCAGATGCTTGGCGGGCAGGCGGATGTCGTGCTCTCCGATATGGCGGCAAATACTACCGGCCACCGGCAGACCGATCACATCAAGATCGTGGCACTCGTCGAGATGGCGGCGGAATTTGCGCGCGAGGTGCTGGCACCCGGCGGTAGTTTCATCGCGAAGGTCTTGCAGGGCGGCACCGAAGGCGAGTTGCTGAGCTCGCTGAAGCGCGACTTCAAGGTGGTCAAGCACATCAAGCCGCCGGCGAGCCGCAAGGATTCTGCGGAGCTTTATGTCCTTGCGACCGGATTCAGAGGTAACAATTAGGCTTGCGGGCCGCGCTCGGTATTCTCCGCTTCCGGCGGAGGTGCCGCGATTAGCGAAGCCCCGGCATCGAACGGCAGCTTCACCAGCATGAAGATCGCGGTCGCTGAACAGGCCGCAACGACTAAGAACGCAATCGAAAAATCGCTGAGCAGGATTTCGTTCGAGCCGCGCGAGTAGCGCAAGGTCTCAAGCACGATGGCCGAGACCGCGACACCCGCCGACACCGATATCTGTTGCGCGACGCTCGTGAAGCTCGTGGCCTGGCTCATGGTCGAGGAGCCGAGATCGGCAAACGCCAGCGAGTTCAGTGTTGAAAACTGCAAAGCACGGAAGAAACCACCGACAAACAGTACCGAGATAATGATGAAGTACGGCGTACCGGGCTGGAAGAAGCCGGCGGCTGCAATGAACCCTGCCGCGACCACCGTGTTGAACACCAGCACCCGCTTGATGCCGAAGCGCCGCAGCACTGGCGCGACACTTGCGCGCATCAGCATCGCACCGGCAGCGCCAGCGAAGGTGAGTAAGCCCGATTGCAGCGGCGACATACCGAAGCCGAGCTGAAACATCAGAGGCAGCAAAAACGGCATCGCGCCGACGCCGATTCTGAACATCGAGCCGCCGATCACACTGGTGCGAAATGTCTGCACCGATAGTAGTTTCAGATCGATCAGCGGCGCGGGGTGCATACGCGCGTGCCGCACGTAGAAATACATCACGATCCCGCCGACGACGATCATCGACGCCGAGAGCCACACCGGCAGCAGTTCCTGGCCTATTGTTGTGAAGCCGAAGGCGAGGCCCGTGAGTCCGACGCCGGATAGAATAAACCCTACGACATCGAGTGGCGGCACGGTCTCCTCGCGGATGTCCTCAATGTATTTGGTAGCTAACCAGAACCCGATAATGCCGATCGGAATGTTGATCCAGAAGATCCAGCGCCAGTGGAAATAGGTCGTGATAAAGCCGCCGAGCGGCGGGCCGATCATCGGGCCGATTAGCGCGGGCACCACGAGCCAGGCGAGTGCGGAAACGAGTTCGTGCTTCGGCACCATGCGCAGGATCACGAGGCGGCCGACCGGCACCATCATCGCGCCGCCTATGCCCTGAATGATCCTGTAGGCGACGAGATCGCCGAGGCCCACGGCAAAGCCGCAGGCGATTGACCCGAGCGTGAAGACCACGATGGCCGCGCGGAAAATCGTGCGCGCGCCGAACTTATCCGCCATCCAGCCGGAGATCGGAATGAAAACCGCAAGCGAGAGGAGGTACGAGGTGAGCGCGAGCTTCAGCGCGATCGGGTCCACCTTCAGATCGCGCGAGATTTCCGGAAGGGAGGTCGCAATCACGCTCGAGTCCACGTTCTCCATGAAGAGCGCGGTGGCGACGATGAGGGGGACGAGGATTTCGCGGCGCATAATAAGGTGAGTGATTCCGGGCTTTGGGATAGACCGTGAAACCGCTCGCGTCACCCCGCGTTATGAAAGGCTGCCTTGCAGTAAGCGGGCGGCTCACTACATGGGTTCCGGGACTTTAGAGGAGGCCCGCCGATGATCTATTTTCTCGCGTTCTTTGTGCCGCCGCTCGGCCTGCTGCTGAACGGCCAGCCCTTCGCCGCGGTCTTCAGCGCGTTTCTCTGGGTGATCTGCTTCTTCGCGGGCTGGTTCTTCTGGCCGGCCTGGCTGTTCCCGTCCGGCTACGCGATCGTAGCGATTGCCATGAAGAACGACTCGCGCCGTCACCGCGAACTGGTCGAGGCGGTCGAGAAGCACGGTCCCCCTCCGGGCTGGCGGCCGTAATCCAGCCGATAGGCAGGCTGCGATGTTTGGAGGCGCCCCGCGAAAGCGGGGCGCCTTTAGTCATTTCCGAGGGGGCGGCTAGGGCGCTTGCCAACCGCATAAGCCTATTGTAAGTCGTCGATATGTCGAGAAATTACGACGTATTATCGAGATCGAGTCCATGATTGCCGAGTTAAATGATCTGCCGCGCGAACTGCCAAATCTCGATCAGGGAAGGTTCAATCGTCCTGATCTGACGAAGCTGTTCGGTATGGAAAGGTCGCAGCACCCACCGCGCATACTTTTGCTGTACGGCTCGGTTCGTAAGAAATCCTACAGCCGCCTGCTCACCGAGGAGGCCGCGCGCATACTGCGTGCGCTCGGTGCAGAAACGCGGACATTCAATCCCTCAGGATTGCCGCTGCCCGACGATGCGCCGGCGTCCAACGCGAAAGTTGCCGAGCTGCGCGAACTGGCAAACTGGGCGGAAGGCATGGTCTGGTGCTCTCCTGAGCGGCACGGTGCGATGACCGGAATCATGAAATCGCAAATCGACTGGATTCCCTTGGCTCAGGGCGCCGTACGTCCGACCCAGGGAAAGGTTCTGGCCGTCATGCAGGTAAGCGGCGGCTCGCAGTCTTTCAATGCGGTCAACCAACTGCGTGTCCTCGGCCGCTGGATGCGAATGCTCACAATTCCAAACCAATCTTCAGTGCCAAAGGTGTTTCTGGAATTCAACGAACATGAGCGCATGAAGCCTTCTTCTTATTACGACCGCGTGGTCGATGTCATGGAAGAACTGGTCAAGTTTGTGTGGCTGACGAGAGACCGAAGCGCTTATCTCGTCGACCGTTACAGCGAGCGGAAGGAGAGTCCTCCCGAGCTTGTGAAGCGGGTATCGCAGCGCTCTCTTTGATTTGTCACGGCACTGTCTCAATAAGTCTGTAGGTCGAGATATATGGACAAGAAAAAAGCAATCGAAAGCCTGTCCGCGCTCGCGCAGGAGACGCGGCTCTCGGCGTTTCGCTATCTCGTTTCCTGCTGTCCTGAAGGCAAGAACGCTGGCGAGGTGGCAAGGCACTGCAAGGTGCCGCACAATACGATGTCCACGCACCTCGCAATTCTGGAGCGCGCGAGCCTGATCGATTCTGAACGACAGGGCCGCGAGGTGATCTATTCCGCCAACATTTCCGGTCTGCGCGCACTGGTAGATTTCCTCGCCAAGGATTGTTGCGGCGGAAGGCCTGAAATTTGCGGCGAAGTATTTGCGGGGGCAGCTTGCGCACCCGCGCGGAAGGCGGAGCGGGTTCGTGGATAAGCCGTACAACGTATTATTTCTATGCACCCATAATTCGGCCCGTTCGGTTTTGGCCGAAGCGATCATGAATAAGATCGGCGCCGGTAAATTTGCCGCCTTCAGTGCAGGAAGCCAGCCGCGCGGTGCGATCAATCCGAATTCGATAAAACTTCTCAGTCAACTTGGTTATGAAACGAGCGGTTTTCGTTCCAAGTCATGGGACGAATTTGCGAAGCCGGGCGCGCCTGAGATCGATTTCATTTTTACCGTTTGCGACGACGCGGCGGGTGAAGCTTGCCCGGTCTGGCCAGGAAAACCGCTGACCGCGCATTGGGGTGTAGCCGATCCGTCGGCAGTGGAGGGCGACGAACTGAAAGTCGCGCTCGCGTTTCAGGAAGCCTACCGCCTGCTTTATCGCCGCATCGAATTGTTCGCGGCACTGCCGATCCGTGGATTAGACACGATCACGCTCAAAGCGAGGCTGCGCGAGATCGGGCGCGGAGAGGGCGCTACCGTTAAAGCGATGAGCCCGACTTGAACTCGCGCGCACTTGCAGCGGAATTCATCGGCAGCGCTATTCTCGCGGCGACCGTAATCGGCTCGGGGATCGCCGCGCAGAATCTCTCCGGCGGAAACATCGCGATTGCGCTGCTTGCGAACGCCATTGCCACCGGCTGCATTCTATATGTTCTTATTTCGGTATTCGCGCCACTTTCGGGCGCGCATTTCAACCCCGCGGTCAGCATTGCGTTTGCTTTACGGGGCGAACTTTCGTGGCTGATGTGCGGCAGCTATGCCGTCGCGCAAATTGCGGGAATGATCGCCGGCGCATGGCTCGCACACGCGATGTTCGAGCTTCCGATCTTGCAAACATCGACAACGGTTCGATCTTCGGCGGGGATGGCGCTTGGGGAGACTGTCGCGGCGTTCGGGCTTGTCCTTACGATCTTCGGCCTGAAGGAAAAGCACGCGCCGCAAATACCGGCGGCGGTCGCGCTTTACATCACTTCGGCTTACTGGTTCACGTCTTCCACTTCGTTCGCAAACCCCGCGATCACAATTGCAAGATCGCTTTCCGACACCTTCGCCGGAATTGCGCCTTCGAGCGTCCCGGTCTTTATCGTATGTCAGCTTGCGGGAATGCTTGCGGCGGTCGCGCTAGCGGCTTGGCTATGGAAGAACACCGGCAAGCCGTAATGCGATGCCCGCAAGCGAACAAACCACAAGCGTTCGCACCAAGCCCGCGTGGACCACGAACATCATGAAAGCTGCGAGCAGCGCGAGCGCCAGCGCAGAATAGTCCACGCTGGCAAGCACCGGATATTCGATCTCCATTCCGAACGCCGAATAGGTCTTCTGCGCGCGAAACAGAACGTGCTGCGCGAACCAGACCGCCAGATTCAGAATGACGCCGACCACGGCGGCGGTGATTGCAGTGAGCGCGCCGGAGAGCGCCTTGTTGGCCCGCAACGTCTCGACATAAGGCGCACCGGCAAAAATCCAGAGGAAGCAGGGCGCGAACGTCACCCATGTCGCAAGCAACCCGCCGAGCGATGCTGCCACCAGTGGATGCAGCATACCGGGATCGCGGAATGCCGCGAGAAAGCCGACGAACTGCAACACCATGATGAGCGGGCCGGGCGTTGTTTCGGCAAGCCCGAGTCCGTCGAGCATTTCGCCGGCGCTCAACCAGCCGTAATTCTCGACTGCCTGCTGCGCGACATAGGCAAGAACCGCGTAAGCGCCGCCGAACGTCACCATCGCCATTTTCGAGAAGAAGATCGCAATGCGGCTGAACACATTCGCATCGCCCAGGAACACAAGAACCAGAACCACCGGCATCAGCCAGATCAGAAGCCATAACGCGGTGACGCGAAGAAAGCGCGCAAGGCTCGGCCGCGTATGCTCGGGCTGTTGTTCGTCGAGGAGCGTGTCGATCACTTCCTTCGATTTCGATGCGCCGTGCATCACGTTTACGTCGAAGGCGTGCACGCCGGCTTTAGCGCCGAAGTATCCGATGAGTGCCGCGCCGAGCACGACGATCGGAAACGGCACCTTGAAGAAAAACAGCGCGATGAACGCGAGCGCCGCGAGCGCGATCAGCGTGTTGTTTTTCAGTGCGCGCTTTCCGATGCGAAGCACGGCTTCCAGCACGACCGCGAGAATAGCGGCTTTCAAGCCGAAGAAGAGCGCGGCGACAACGCCGACCTGGCCGTAGAGCACATAGATGAAGCTCAAGGCCATGATCGAGATCACGCCGGGCAGCACGAACAGCAACCCTGCAACCAGCCCGCCGCGCGTTTTGTGAAGCAACCAGCCGATATAGATCGCAAGCTGCTGCGCTTCCGGGCCGGGCAGCAGCATACAATAATTCAGCGCGTGCAGAAAACGGCGCTCGGAGATCCAGCGCTTCTCGTCGATGAGTATGCGGTGCATGAGCGCGATCTGCGCGGCCGGTCCGCCGAATGAAAGCAGCGCAACCTTCAGCCAGACGCGGGTGGCTTCGGAGAATGATGGGTAAGCCGGCTGCATCAGTTCTTCGCTTTATGTGAGGGCCAGTTGTGCGTTTCTTCGGTTGCATCGCGGCACCAGCGATAGAATGCGTCGTATAGCAGAATGCCTGCTTCCAGCTGTTCGAGGTCGTCCGAATACATACGCGAAAGGCCTAGCGAGGCGGCGAGCAGGCCCGCCGCCTGCGGCGACAGATCGAGGCGCGAAGTATCCGCGCCCCGCACCATATCAGCGAGACGCAAGAGCGGCCCGGTTTGCAGGCCGAATTCCTGAAGCATCACGTCGAAGGTGCAAAGCTCGCCGCGATGGGCGAAGAAAACGCCGACCGGGATCACCTCGCTCGGCCGTACAAAAAGAATTACTGCGTTCGGATCGATAAAGCGCCGGATCAGCCAGGGACAGGCAATGCGGTCCACCTTCGGCCGTTCGCGTGTCACCCAGAGCGTGCGGTTGCGATCGTCCCGCTTCGGAAAATGCCCGGTCGAAATCAGCGGCAGCCCGGCGTCGCGCCACGCGACGAAGCCGCCTTCGAGCACCTCCGCGGACGCGCCTTCGTTGCGGAGATAGGCGGCATAGCCTTGGCTGATCTTCGCGCCTTTATGGCAGACGATGGTCAGCGGCCGGTCTTCGAACTCGTGCGCGGATTCCGCGAGCGCGGCGCTGCGGCGCAGGCTGCCGGGAATGAGCCGCGGGTCCGCGGCGTAATCTTCCTCGGTGCGAACGTCGATGATGAGCGGCGCCTTCGGCGTGCCGACCAGCCTGGAGAGGTTTTGCGGGGTAATTGAATAGATTGACGACATAATGCGCCCTCGGTGAAGTTCGGGACGCGATGCTTCGGCTGTCGCCTCGTGGGGAGATCGCATTCCCAAGGGTCACAGGCAGCCGTTCGCATTCTCGCGCTCCATGCAGCCGAGGTTTAAGCAACTTGCACCGGCCGTTTCTGTTCGCGTGCTTGGGGTTTACCCCATTCACGCAAAAGAAGAGGCGGCGGGGACGCCGGGGATTTTCCGATCCCCTCGGCCGCCTGCACAGAAGATAGAAGTGCAGACGAGGTATTCACCGCGAGAGCCGGAATAATCCCGGCGTCCCAGCCCGCTTGGCGCTTGCGCCAATCGGGCCAAGTAAAAACTTCGCGCAGTGGTTGTCGGCCTGCTTCGCATGACCCCCGGTGGACTTACCGAATTATCCACCGCTGGAGACCTCCTCGGTCGCTCCGTCTTCGGTTGGCACCGCGACGCAAGTAACCGCCAAGAGAGGCCGAAGTGGCGAGCGGCAGGCTCGCCGGGATCAAACGACTTCAGCCGCCGCACTTCGCCTCTCGCGTAAGAGACAATCTGCGGCCACCGCTTCCGGCCCACGCTTTGCTACGCGGTGCAAAGCGTCCTCTCCCGAAGTCGGGTTTACCCGACTTCGGCACTTAAACCCGAACGAAGTTCGGGCGAGCCAGAACGCGCGCAGTTTATTTCGGCGGGAGAGGGCGGGGATAAGTTTTTCGGAGGATTCGGGGAAGGGGTTGGGAGGGAAGGGGAAAGTGGTGGAGCGAAAACCCCGTTATCCCCGAAGGTGAGAACATAGAGCAGACTTTCTATATTCATCTCAGACTTCAAAAATGAGGTCGCGCTTGGGTCGGAGATGCTTGGACCTTTTCCCTCGCCCCCAACTTGGCGTACTAAAAAGTGCCCAAAACAAAGGGCTTTTTGGGGTTCATTGAAACGACCTGCAAAAACCCCATATATTGGTGTAGGGATTTGGCGTGGCTAAGAAAAAGAAAACAATTTCGACTATAAAGGCACCGGTTTTGCAGCCGGTCGATTTTGGGCCTTTGGCAGATACAGAGATTGTAGGCCGCAAAGAAAAGTGGAGCGAATTTCATTTAAAAGACGGAACAATTATTACTATCAAGCCTATTGTGATGGAGATTGGTAAGTCAAAAAAGTTCAATGAGCGTGGCGAGCCAATTTACGTGACTAAAACAGGTATTATGTTGAAGGCGAAAGTCCCAGATAAACTGAAGCGAAAGACTAAAAAGTTATGACGTTTGTAGAGGGTGTAGCAATTTTAGAAACGGGTTCATCCGCTTCTATAGCTGTTGCGAGCAATGCAGAAATTTATTTGGTCAACTCTACGGCAGAGATGACCGATGACGGCTATTTGGCTGCCACCGTTGAGGCGATTATTCAGGCGGATAAATCGAAGCCTGTCGCAGTGATGAGCGGCAAAGACTTCGCAAAGTGGCTCGGAGACCTGTAAGGCAAGAAATCGCACAGCGGCGCGAAATGGTGTTCGCTCCGTCCGTTGCTTTCAGGGATTCCTACAGAGCATTCAAAGACGAAAATCCGAAAATTGTTAAACCGATGGAGACTTTCGCGCATCGGAAATTGGCGATTCCCGCAGTGCCGCTTCCTAATGGAATGAACGATCACGCTCTCAAAGGTGTGCTGGCAGGGTATCGAGAATGCCACCTCGATGGAGACGTGCTCTTAATTTACAAGATCGAACGTAACGTAGTTCGCCCGCTTCTGGTTTGCACCCACAGCGATTTGAAGGGTCCTCGACAGTCCGACACCCTTCGAAGACTTCAAGGCGGATAACGCTCAAGCCACCTTCGTGAAATCCGGCGGGCGGCGCTCGGCAAATGCGCGGAAGGCTTCGAGTGCTTCCGGCGAGCGCAGGCGTTCTTTAAACGCAGCGCCTTCGGCCTCCATTACGCGCTTGATGATCGCAGGATCGCGCATCAACTGCTTCGTGAGTTTCAACGCACCGGCAGGGCGGGTGGCTAACTTCTTCGCATAATCCATCGCGCGCGCGCGAACCTGAGAAGCGGGAACGGCCTCGGTGGCAATCCCGATCTCGGCGCCTTCCTTGCCGGTGACCGGCTCGCCCAGCGCAAACATCTTGTAGGCCCGCGCATAGCCGATCCGCATCGGGAGCAGCATCGTGGAGGCGGCTTCAGGTACGAGCGCCAAGTTCACGAACGGCACCGTCAGCTTCGCGTCTTCGGCAACGACCACCATGTCGCAGTGAAGCAGCATGGTGGTGCCGACGCCGACCGCATTGCCTTGGACTGCCGCGACATAAGGCTTCGTGGAAGCAGCTAAGCACTGGAGGAAGGGGGAGGCCGCGACGTTCTCCGGCTGCACCTTGCCCATCGCGACCTCGGTGAAGTCCGCGATGTCGTTGCCGGAGGTGAAAAAGTCGCCCTCGGCCTGAAACAGCACGGCCCGGATGCCGGCTTCTTCCTCGGCCCGGATCATGCCCTGCACCAGCGCCCCATACATCGCCCTGGAGAGCGCGTTCTTCTTGTCGGGGCGGTTCAGCGTCATGGAAAGCACGCCGGCTTCCAGCGTGGTGCGGACGAGATCGGTCATTTCTAGCCTCCCGGAATGTTGCGTTCACTATAGCGGGGAAAGTCCTGTGGATGCAGGCCCTCAAGGCGTTGGTTACGTGACGGCACCTTTGCCTTTTGGAACCGCCATGCTAACGACCCTCGCCAACCCAAGGCATTTGGCGATTCCGCATCCGCGGCGCCTGCCATCTTTCCGGCGTAAGCCCGGTGAACAGGAGTTGGCGATGAACCGTCTTACCGACGGCCTCGCGCGGGAAGCGCTCACCTTCGACGATGTGCTCCTGAAGCCTGGCCTATCCGATGTGCTGCCTTCCGAGGCGGATGTCCGCACGCGCCTCACGCGAAGCGTCACCCTGAACATTCCGATCCTGTCGGCGGCGATGGACACCATCACCGAAGCGCGGCTCGCCATCGCCATGGCGCAGGCCGGCGGCATCGGCGTGTTGCATCGGAACATGGCGCCGGACGTGCAGGCCGAGCACGTGCGACGCGTCAAGAAATTCGAGAGCGGCATGGTGGTGAACCCGCTCACCATCTCGCCGGATTCGACGCTCGCCGAGGCGCTCGAATTGATGAAGGCGAACTCGATCTCCGGCGTGCCGGTGACCGAGAAGAATAGTTCCGGCCCCGGCAAGCTGGTCGGCATTCTGACCAACCGCGACGTGCGTTTTGCCACCAATCACAAGCAGCGCGTGGCCGAACTGATGACGAAGGAAAATCTCGTGACCGTGCGCGAAGGTGTCACGCAGGATGTCGCGAAGCGGCTCTTGCATCAGCACCGCATCGAGAAGCTCTTGGTCGTTGACGAGAACTATCGCTGCGTCGGTCTGATTACCGTCAAAGACATCGAAAAGGCGGTCGCCAATCCGAACGCCTGCAAGGACGAGCAGGGGCGCTTGCGCGTTGCGGCCGCCACCACTGTCGGCGAAGAAGGTTTTGCCCGCACCGAGGCGCTGGTTGATGCAGGCTGCGATGTCGTGGTGGTCGATACCGCGCACGGACATACGCGTCGTGTGTTAGAATCCGTCGCGCGCATCAAGCGTCTGTCGAATGCGGTACAGGTCGTGGCCGGTAACGTCGCGACCGCCGAAGGCACCAAGGCATTGATCGACGCGGGCGCGGACGCAATCAAGGTCGGCATCGGTCCGGGCTCGATCTGCACCACGCGCGTGGTCGCAGGCGTCGGCGTGCCGCAGCTAACGGCGATCTTGGATGCCGCCGAAGAAGCGCGCAAAGCCGACGTCCCGGTGATCGCGGACGGCGGCGTGAAATTCTCCGGCGATCTTGCGAAGGCGCTCGCCGCCGGCGCCGAATGCGCGATGATCGGCAATCTCTTGGCGGGCACTGACGAGTCCCCCGGCGAAGTCTATCTCTACCAGGGCCGCTCTTATAAGTCGTATCGCGGCATGGGCTCGGTGGGTGCAATGGCGCGCGGCTCGGCCGATCGCTACTTCCAACAGGATATTAAAGACAGTTTGAAGCTGGTGCCGGAAGGCATCGAAGGACAGGTGCCGTATAAAGGCCCGGTCGCAAGTGTACTGCATCAGTTGGTCGGCGGTCTCCGCGCGTCGATGGGATATGTCGGTGGTGCCACGATGAAGGACTTCCGCGAGAAGGCACAGTTCGTGCGTATCTCCGGCGCGGGCCTGCGCGAAAGCCACGTGCATGATGTCACGATCACGCGCGAAAGCCCGAACTACCGGATGTAAGCCAATGAATCTTCGTACTGCTGCCGTGCTTGCGGTCTGCTGCGTTCTGATGGCATCCGCCACAGCACAGCCCAAGCCAAAAGAAGAATGCGCAACCCAGAACGGGCAATTTGCCGAAGTGCGCTTCTGCGTGAGTTCCGTGCTGCCGCCGGAAGGCGAGAACAAGCACGGGCCTGAAATCTTCGTCGAGAACGACGAGAAGAAAGCCTGGTGCGAAGGCGTCACCGGCTACGGCCACAACGAGGGCGTGACGCTGCACTTCAAACCCGCGGTGCGCGTGCAGGAATTCTCTTTCGCGAACGGCTACCAGAAAAGCGACGAGACTTTTGCGAACAACAGCCGGGTGAAGAATCTCCGTATTCAGACCAGCGACGGCTTCGCGGCCGTCGTCACCGTGCCCGATACGAAAGACGCCCACACCATCAAGCTGCCGCGCCCGGTAAAGCCGCAATGGGTGCGCTTTTCCATCGCCGAGGTTTATCCCGGCGCACGCGGGGCGGACACCTGCATTTCTGCTATTCTCCCGAACCTCGAACAACTGAATAACTGAGATTTATCATGAACACTCTTATCGTTCTCGGCCCGCTACTCGCGATGGCCTTGCTTACGTTCGTTTTGATGTTCGGCATGGTGCTGACGCGCACGCGCGCCGTGAAGGAGAAGAAGACCAACCCGAAGGATCTGCTCGTTCGCGGCGGAAAGAATCCATGGCCGCCGCAGGCGGCGCAATTTTCCGACGCGTATCAGAACTCGCTCGAGCTTCCGATTTTGTTCTATGCGTTGTCGATCCTGACCATCTTCACCGGATACGCCAACACGACCTTCGTGGTTCTGTCCTGGCTGTTCGTGCTGTGCCGCGCGGTGCAGGCCTATATCCACGTCACCTCCAACACGCGCAAATACCGCAGCTACGCGTTTCGCGCCGGCGCGCTTACGCTGTTCGTGATCTGGATTGCGCTGACGTACCGTCTCATCGTTTCGTAAGGAACTGGAGCCATGACATTTCCGGATATTCTTCTTCCCGTCTTCGCGCTGGTTGCGCTCACTTTCGCGCTTGCGATCTGGATGGGCTACGAGCGCAATCGTGTCCTGTTCTCGAAGGAACTGCGCATCAAGGACATCGCGCTGTCCAAGGAAAACTGGCCGGATCAGGCGAAGAAGGTCTCGAACGCCTATCACAACCAATACGAGTTGCCGGTTCTCTTCTACATCCTCGTCGTGATCGCGATGATCGCGCGCAAAGCCGATCTGATCTTCGTCGTGCTGTCGTGGGTGTTCGTGATCTCCCGCTACGTTCACGCCTATATTCACACCACCTCGAACCGCGTGCCGCGCCGCTTTTTCGTCTATCTCATCGGCCTGATCATATTGATCGTCATGTGGGTGTATGTCGCGATCCGGATTTGGTTCGGCATTCTGTGAATGGCGGGCTGGCGGCTCTGGCGTAAGCGCGACCTTGCTGTCCTGTTCGTCATGGCGACCGAGCAGGAATACGGCGCGGAGCTGAAGAGCCGTATTCATCCGCTGGTGACTGGCGTGGGGCCGGTCGAAGCGGCAGCCGTCACAAGCGAAGTATTGGCGCAACTCAAAGCCCGGAACGAATTGCCTTCGCTCGTAATTTCGCTCGGCTCCGCCGGTTCGCGTAATCTGGAACACGCCGCGGTCTATCAGCTCTCCAGTATCTGTTATCGCGACATGGATTGCTCGCCGCTGGGCTTTGCGCGCGGGGTTGTGCCGTTTCTCGACGAGCCTTCGGTAATCGAAATTCGGCACCGGATTCCCGGCATCGCATCCGCGTCGATTGCGACCGGCGCGAGTATCGTTTCCGGTGCCATGTACGATGCGATCGAAGCCGACATGGTCGATATGGAGAGCTATGCGGTCTATCGCGCGGCAAAGCGCTTCGGCATTCCGATGATCGGCTTGCGCGGCATCACCGACGGCAAGAGCGAACTCTCGCGCTACGAGGATTGGGCGGATTATCTCGAAATCGTCGATCACAGGCTTGCCGCCGGCATCGATAAGTTTTCCGCGGCTGTTGAAAGCGGTAAATTCTCTCTATAAGCCCGCGCATGACACCCGCCGCCCGGCTTTCCGCCGCCATCGAAGTTCTCGCTGAAATCGACGCAAAGAAGCGCCCCGCGCCGGATGCACTCCGCGAGTGGGGGCAGACGCATCGCTTCGCGGGCTCCGGCGACCGCGGTGCCATCGGTTCGCTGGTATTCGACGCGCTGCGCCGCCGCGCATCTTCCGCCTGGATCATGGGCGCGGAGACGCCGCGCGCGGTTCTGTTCGGTGCGTTGAAACTCGCGCGCGGAATGAGCGTCGAGGAAATCTCGAAGCTGGCAGACGGCTCGCGCTTCGCACCGGAGCCGCTAAGCGACGATGAGAAGAAACGGCTGGAAAGCGGTTCGCTCGAAGACGCGCCGCCGCATATCGCAGGCGACTATCCGGAATGGCTGGATTCGTATTTTGCAGCCGGATTCGGCGACGAGCGCGTAGAGGAGGGCGTTGCGCTCGCCGCACGCGCCACGCTCGATCTGCGCGTCAATTCGCTGAAATTCAATCGCGACAAGGTGACTAAAGAGCTTTCGCATCTGGAGCCTGCGCCCGCGCGCTGGTCGCCGCTGGGTTTGCGAATTCAGTTGCTGAATGACGGCAGGCAACCGCCGGTGACTTCCGAGCCTTCGTTTCTGGCAGGCGAGTTCGAAGTGCAGGACGAAGGCTCGCAGCTTGCAGCGCTTTTTGCCGGGGCGAAACCCGGCGAGCAGGTGCTCGATCTCTGCGCGGGCGCCGGCGGCAAGACGCTCGCGCTTGCAGCAATCATGGAAAACAAAGGGCAGTTGTTTGCCTTCGACTCCGATCTGCGGCGCTTGGCGCCGATCCATGAGCGGCTGACGCGCGCGGGTGCGCGCAACATTCAGGTGCGCTCGCCGCGAAAGAAACTCGACGTGCTAGCGGACCTCGAAGGCACGATGGATCTGGTGTTGTTAGACGCGCCTTGCACCGGCACCGGCGTCTGGCGCCGTCATCCCGATGCGAAATGGCGCATTCGCCCCGGCGCGCTAGAAATCCGTTTGCGGGAGCAAACTGCGCTTTTGAATGAAGCGCTTCGCTTCGTGAAGCCGGGCGGCAGGATTGCCTACATAACTTGTTCGATGCTGGACGTAGAAAACGGCGCGCAGATCCGCGCCTTCGTTGAGCGCAATCCGTCGTTTGAAATTGTAGCACCTAGCGAGATCGTCAAAGCTCTCGGAGAGAATGCGATGATTTTCGCGCACGCGGCCAAGCTGTCCGACGAAGGCATCCAGATGACGCCTCGCCGCACGGGGACGGATGGGTTCTTTGTGTCGGTATTGAAGCGGAACTGAAAATACATTCGTCATGCCCGGCCTTGTGCCGGGCATCCACGCCTTCTCTGACGTGACGCTGTTAAGGCGTGGATGGCCGGGTCAAGCCCGGCCATGACGAGTTAAGTTGCTAATTCAGCTTTCACAGCTTCCGGCTGCCACTCCGCGACCGATTTCAAATCCGTCTCGCATTCCCAGCGGCCTACGCGGCACATCGCCATCGTGCCGCGATCGAGGATCGCCTGAAGCTCGCTGCGCGGGATCGTACGGAAATTCATCTCGTTGATGGTCGGCGTCGGGTCTTTGCCGTCGTTCAAGAGAAAACCCCACTTCGCGAGATGCCAGTTGAACAGCGTGAAGCCCATCTTCGAAGTGTTGCTTTCGCGCGAGAACTGCGATTCGGTGAAGAACACGCCGTTCGCGGCGACACCATAACCGCCGCCTACCAGCGCGCCGTCTTTATTCCAGACCTCGAACGAATGCGCGTGGCCCGCGTCATACAATTCCGCGAAGGCGTGCATGATTTTCGGACGCAGCCAGGTGAGATGAAAACGCCCCGGACGCCGTTCGGCGCAGGCTTTCATCACGCCTTCGAAATCGCGATCAAACGTCACGCGATATTCGTTCTGCCGCATCTGGCGGCGCAGGCGCTTCGCGATGTGCAACTCATTGAAGAAGAGCACGCAACGCTGTTCGGTCGAGAGCCACTTGAACGGCCCGACATGGCCCCACGGATAAAGCGTGCGGGAGTACGCCCCGAGCAGCGCCGGCACGGAAAGATCGTGCGCAATCCCGGCGATACCGCCTTGGACTGCGGCGCGTGCGTCGGGCAGTTCGCTTCCGCCGCTGAAAGTGTCACGCAGCCAGACGCGGGCGAGGCCGGGCAGATTGCCGATCCGCCGGGGCCGGAGCGACCAGGCGAGGCCGAGCGCGATGCGCTCCGCGATGTCGCGCGGGCTCTCGCGGAAAAGCACCGCGCGGCGGGCCTTCGCGTCCGGGATCGGCGGGACAATGGAGGGCGAATTCATGCCCGTTTTCTAGCCCGGAGCCGCCTAACACCGGGTTAGGACAGCCCGAAGCGCGGTAAGCTGTTGGAAAGCATATCCGCCCAGCAAAGGCTCGCTTGCGGGCGAGAACGGCATCCCTTACTTCCTCGCTATGAGCAGCCATGCCCGCGCCGCCGGTGCGCCAACCGCCTCTTCAGCCCCCGACCACGACAAGATCCTGATCGTCGATTTCGGCTCGCAGGTGACGCAACTGATCGCGCGCCGCGTGCGCGAGATGGGCGTCTATTCCGAGATCGTGCCGTTCCAGTCGGCGGAAGCCGCGTTCAAGAAGATGAACCCGAAGGCAGTGATCCTCTCGGGCGGGCCGGAGTCGGTTCACGAAGCAGGTTCGCCACGCGCGCCGCAGGCGGTCTTCGATAGCGGCCTGCCGGTGCTCGGCATCTGCTACGGCCAGATGACGATGGCAGCTCAGCTCGGCGGCAAGGTCGAAGGCGGGCATCACCGCGAATTCGGCCGCGCCGATGTCGAGGTGAAGGCGCCGAGCAATCTGTTCGAAGCGACCTGGAAGGTGGGCGAAAAGCATCCGGTCTGGATGAGCCACGGCGACCGCATCACGCAGATGCCGCCGGGCTTTGCGGTTGCCGGCATTTCGCCGAATGCGCCCTTTGCGGTCATCCAGGATGAGAAGCGAAAATATTACGGGCTGATGTTTCACCCGGAAGTCTATCACACGCCGGACGGCGCGAAGCTGTTGCAGAACTTCGTGCTGAAGGTCGCGGGCGCAAAAGCCGACTGGTCGATGCGCGCCTTCCGCGAGGAAGCGATCGAGCGCATTCGCACGCAAGTCGGCAAGGGCAAAGTGATCTGCGGGTTATCCGGCGGCGTCGATAGCTCGGTCGCGGCGCTGCTC
>LNEZ01000048.1 GCA_001464215.1 Rhizobiales bacterium Ga0077548
CGTAGGGCCGCGCGCACCGCGGCTTCAATCGTTGCGTCGATTTCAACCGGCGGCACCGCCTGTGGCAGAAAGATGCGTACCGCGCCAAGCGGAATGCCGATCAGAGCGACCGCTATTTTCTCCTTAGCCCTCGGATCGCCGGGGAGCAGCCAGCTTGCCGCGTGCGCAATCCCTTCACGCAACTCCGCACCGAGTTTTACTGCGCGCGTGCGGTACTCCTCTGGCGCTTCCGCACGCAGAAATTCCTCGCGGCGGTGGGAATTCAAAACAACCGCGCTGGCGTGGTCGCTGCGGGCGAAGCGGGGTGTAAGCAGCGCGCATTCGACGGCGTCGTCTTCCGTCCGTGCGTTCGCGGCTTTCTCGATCACCATTCGTTGAAAGCGCTCGGCCGCTGAAAGCCAGATCTCGGCCAGCAGCGCATCGCGCGAAGGCAGGCGGTGATAGATCGAGCCGGTCGGTATGCCAGCCGCCTTGGAGATGGCTGCAATCGAGGTCGCCGCCGGGCCAAGGCGCGCCGCTACCAAGGTGGCGGCAGCGATCAGGTCTTCCTGGTTGATTTGCGATGGTCGGCCCATTCCAGTATTAGAATATATATTCTAATAAAACACAATATCCCCGCTCAGGCAGGGTTCTGCAGTGCACAAATGCCGCAGAACCGAGCTGGCGTGGCCGCGTTGGCTCCCTATAGGGCGGTGGAAATATTTTTGAAGGAGACCAATCCATGAAGAAGATCGTTCTCGCCTCGGTGGCGGCAACTGTATTGATCGCTGCCCTGGCGCCTGTGAAGGCAGAGGAGCCCGGTGAGGAACAACTCCTGTCACAACGCGGGACGCTCCAGGGCAATCAGATAGGCAGCGCAGCCTATGGTTCTGCGCCCTGGACCTCATCCGAATTTGGCCCGTCGTCTGGGCCGTTCCCGGTCAACGAGCGCGCTGGCTTACTGGGGTACGCTCCTTCGGACGATTTCGAGTACGACGAATAAGCCCCACCATCGCCCCGGCCATCGTGCCGGGGCATTTTCTTGTCATTATTAGAATATATATTCTAATACTATTCCTTACCTTCCAAAGATCCAAGGGGATGCAGCGGCAAAGGCTTGGGCGTAAGTTTGGTTGCGACTCAGGAAGTAATCCCGTGCGGCAATATCTCGATCTCGTAGAGCGCATCATCCAGACCGGCGTTGCCAAAGGCGACCGCACCGGCACGGGAACGCTTTCAGTGTTCGGTCACCAGATGCGCTTCGACCTCGCCGAAGGCTTTCCGCTGGTGACGACCAAGAAGCTCGCGTTGAAAGCGATCGTGCACGAGCTGCTGTGGTTTCTCGCAGGCGACACCAACATCAAATATCTCAAGGACCACGGGGTCACGATCTGGGACGAATGGGCTGACGCACAGGGAAATCTCGGCCCGGTCTACGGCAAGCAGTGGCGATCCTGGCCGAATCCGGACGGTGGCAGCATCGACCAGATCAAGGACCTGATCTCGGAAATAAAAACCAATCCGAATTCGCGCCGTCTGATCGTGAGTGCGTGGAACCCGGCGGAGGTGCCGAAGATGGCGCTCGCGCCATGCCATTGCCTGTTTCAGTTCTGGGTGGGCGACGGAAAACTCTCGTGCCAGCTTTATCAGCGCTCGGCGGATGTTTTCCTGGGCGTGCCGTTCAATATCGCTTCTTACGCGTTGCTCACGCACATGGTTGCGCAGGTGACGGGCTTGAAGCCCGGCGAGTTCGTACATTCGTTCGGCGACACGCATCTTTATAACAATCACCGCGAGCAGGCTGAGTTGCAGCTTTCACGCGCGCCGCGCGCACTGCCCCAGCTGAAGCTCAATCCGGCGGTGAAGGATATTTTCTCGTTCCGCTACGAAGACATCGTGTTCGAGAACTACGAGCCGCATCCCGCGATCAAGGCGGCAGTCGCGGTGTAAGGATGCGGTGCTGGTGGCTGGCCGCGCTTGCGGCAATTTCGCTTTTTGTTTTGCCCGCGCAGGCACAGGCGCCCGACGCAAAAACCTTCGTCGAGAACATCTACAAGCTGTATCTCGGTAAGAACACGCCGAGCATCGATCTCTCGACGCGCGAAGGGCTCGAACTCTACTTCACGCCCGCGCTGGCCGATTTGATCGACAAGGATGCGAAGGAAGCCGAGAAGCAGCAGGAAGCGCCGCTCCTCAATGGCGATCCGTTTGTTGACGGGCAGGATTGGGAGATCACCGATCCGGTGATTACGGTTCAGACCCAGGACAACGGCAATGGCGCGATCGCCAGCGCCAACTTCAAGAATTTCGGCAAGACGATCAACGTGCGGCTTGCCCTCGTTTTAACGCCCAAAGGCTGGCGTGTGGACGACGTATTCTGGAGCGAAGGAAATCTGCGCGGGCTCTATAAGCCGCCGCAGTAATTTTTTTATTTTTCTTGTCGCGTTTTCTTCACGCGAACCGGTACCCACTTCGCTCGAAAACGCTCCTAGGGCCAATAAAGCCCGGCGAGAATCATGAATATTCCCGCCGTTCCCGCGAGCCAGATCACCGAGCGGATCATTGGAATTCCCGCCGCATAGACTGGCAGGTAAACCACGCGTGCGATCAGATAGAGCCACGCACCGCTGATGGTCAGCGCGTTATGGCGGTTCGCGAGATGCGCGATCAGAACCGCCGCTGCGAAGAACGCGAAGGTCTCGAGATAGTTCTTGAACGCGCGGTCGAGCCTTGCTGCGAAAGGCGTTAAAGGCGGCGGGTTTTTATCGCGCGGGCCGGCGTTCCATTTGATGCCCCGGATTTGCGTCGACGCATTTCCAGCCGCGAACAAATGGACGAAGCCGAGCAGGATGGCGAGTGAAAGAAGGGTAAGTTCGATCGTCATCTAAGAATTTGCCTCATGGTTCGAGACGCGATGCTTCCCATCGCTCCTCACCATGAGGCTTACCACAATAGACTTCATCCTGAGGAGCGCGCCGCATTTGCAGCGCGCGTCTCGAAGGATGAAATGGTTCAATAATTCCGGCGGCGCGGATCTTCCGGAATAAAGGGCGTCTGCACGTAAGTGCGGATGATCTGGTCCACCTGCTGGCGCTGCCAGGGATTGAGCTTTTCGGAGAACGGCTCAGCGGCATCGGCGATGGCGCGGATTTCATCGCCGCGAAGGGTGAGGGCGTCCGCGTGTTTACGCAGCGCTTCGATATGACCCATCGGCTTGCGGTCTCTTTCCGTTTCGCGCTTGTCCCATTCGTCCATCAGCGCAATGCGGCGCTCGGCGCGCTTCCTGGAAATATCCTTGAGTGCGGCCTCAAACCGTTTCCATTCGCTTTCCTGATCTTGGGCGATGCGGAGATTGGCTTTGAGCTGCGCGATCCGTGCCTCGTCCTGGGCCACAAGCTGCGTAATGGTCGGACGGTTCGGGTCGGCTGTTTGCGCGGCCGCTGGCAAGGCGAGGGCAACGGCAAGCGGAAGTACGAGGGCAAGCGGGGCAAGTCGTTTCATGGGCAAATTCTCCTCTCAACGAGGAGAAACGCGCGAGCCGCTATTTGGTTTCAGGCAGCGGGTGCCCCGAAATTATTCAGTAGCTGCGGGCGCGGCGGTAGCGCGGGTCGTCGTCGACGAAAAGGCGCTGCGCGAATACACGGACCAATTCGTCGGCGCGTTTGCGCTGGTCGTCGTCGAGCGTCACGTAAAGCGGCTCGGCTGCTTGCGCGAGCACCTGCATATCGCTGGCACGCTGTTTCAACGCTTCGGCCTGTCTGGTCAGAAGCTCAGCAGGGCTCAATGGCGATGTTCGTTTGTCGTTCTCGACCATCAAGGTGGCTTTCCGGTAGGCGCGCTGGCGCGAAAGCTGCTTGAGCGCGTCTTCGAATTTCGTCCACTCGTCTTCCTGATAGTCCGCTATCCGCAAGTTATTTTTTATGAGCGCGATCCGATTTGAGTCGAGTTCGACGGTTCTTTTCGCAATCAGGCTGACGATCGGGATGGCTTCCTGCGCACTCGCAGACGTAACAATAAAGAACAATGACAGTGCAACGGCGCGGAATGCCTGCATCCCTCGTACCCCCGAATCTTTTCCACCCTAATCGCGGAGGATTTGGCGCGGTGAACGTGGAGTAAAATTGTCGTGATTGAGGGCAGAAAGTGGCAACTGGGGAAAAGCGTTGGGCCGCGAGGGGGGCATCTCGCGGCCCAACTACAGAAGTGTCGCATCAAGGATAGAGAGAATGACCCTTTGGAGGTCGCGACTGGCTTCCGATCTCGTAATTATCCGCGGCGCGGTCCGTCATCGCGATCGCGATTGTGCCAGCGGTGCATCATGCCGGCGCGGCGATGCTGGATCAGCGTCTGCAAGCGGCGTTTCTGGCCTTCGTCGAGCGTCGCATAGAGCGGCTGCGCGGCATCGGCAAAACGCTTCAGGTCAACGGAGCGTTCCGCGAGCGAGTCCGCGCGCTTGCGCAGACGATCAACGTGATCGACCGCGGGCGGTTCCTTATTGTCCTTCATCGCTTCACGGCGCGTCTGCATTTCTTCGCGGCGGGCGGCGAAACGGTCGCCCCACTTCTTGGCGAGTTCGCGGGTGACGTTCTCGACCGGACCCCAAAGCTTTTCCTGCTCCGCGGTGAGCTTCAGGCCGGCTTTCACGGCGGCGATCCGCGCGTCGAGGAAAGCAGCGCGATCTTCGGCACTGATCGGCTTGCGCGGTCCGCGCCAGCCTTTGTGGTCGCCGTGCTGCACGCGTTCGATCACGCGGTCGAAACGGTCTTCGAAGGATTGTTTCTTCGGCCCGTGCGCGTAGGCGGCAACACCGAGGCCGGTGCCGACGAGCGCGACAGTGGCGACGCCGGCGATGACGATTTTCTTCATGGCGCAAGTTTCTCCAAGGGAGGCATCTCCCGATAGAGATAAGGATGGGCGTGCCGATTGCGAGTTTCAAATGAAACTTACGTAAGCCGGCAGTTACCGGATTGTAATGAAATGGAAAGGTTGGTCAGTGCGCCGTCCGCGGCCGCAGATCGTAAAGTTCAGGGTAGGTCATTTCGGTGAGCACGCCGCCGATCCGAACGCGGAATGTTTTTCCAGCCAAATGCGGCGCGGTGCTCCATAACAGCGGATCGACGCGCGTTGCGTGCTTGGCGACCCATTCGCGTATCGCAACTTCACCCGGCTGATTACGCTTGGTGAGCGAGAGCCCGCCGATCATCACGAAGCGAATCTCTCCGCGCGCCGCCAGGCTCGCGAGTTTCTCCGGCGTAAGAATGGGATCGACGCCGAGATAGCCGCCAATCGTCATCACGGGCTTCGCGGTCGCGATGATGATCGGTCCGGCGACCAATGCGTTCTCGACGGCGACAAGGTATTTTTCCTGCTTATGCTGCTCGCTCAGGAAAGCGATTAGTTTTGCACGCGCTACATCCCGGCGGCGCGGGTCCGCGCTGGCGATATCTTCCGGCGCCTTGCCTTCGCGAAATTCCGCGAGTGTCGCGACGGGTGCGACGACATTGGGCCTGATCAGAACCACGCTGAGGGATGCCACAAGCGGCAGCGCGAGCAGCGCAAGAGGCGGAAATAATCCAAGTGCCGGCCGCGCACGGATCGCACCAGTCCAGAATAAATAAGCCGCCGCGGCAACGACCAGCGTCGTCACAATCGCGATGGAGAGCAGCCACGCAGGCGCAGAGGCGCCGGTCTGTCCGTAGAACAGCCACGCTTGCCAGAGTGCGGTGAGGATGAGGAGCAGAGGAACAAGGAGGCGCTCGCCATCTTGATAACGCCGCCACGCTTCAGATGCGCCGATGCCCGCAAGAGCTGCGAGCGGCGGCGCGAGTGCCGCGAGATAATACGTATGGAAGGGACCGCTCGCCGCGCTGAATACGATCCAGTAGCTCAAAAGCCAGCCCGCGAAGACGGCGGCCGTAATGCGTTGCGCGCGTGACGTGCCGCTTGCGCGCAGCCCGAGCAAAATTCCGGCAATTGCAAACGGCAACAGCCACGCAAACTGCCCCGCCTGCAATGCGCGAAACAAGCGAAGCGGACCGGCAGGGGACATATCGTATAATTCCGGTTGCGGTTCTTTTGCACTCGCAGCCTGCGTTGCCGCCGGTGTCGTGAAGCGGTCGGTGCCGTTGTGCTTTAGCACAAGCTCGATCATGGAGTTGTTCTTGGTGCTGCCTGCGTAGGGGCGCTTGTCGGCAGGCGTCAGATCGAAAGCGACCACCCATGACAAAGAAACAACGAGCATCAGCACGCCGGCAACGGACTGATACACGGCATGGCGCGTGAGCGAGTGCTGGCGGTTGAACGCGAAGAATGCGAGCGCGATTGTGGGAGCGACGATCCAGGCCGCAGCCATCTTCACGTTGAAGCCAATACCGATCAGGAGCATCGCGGCGATCAGCCAGCGCAAGCGCCCGGTCTCGGCGGCGCGAATCCCGAGATAGACTGCGAGCAAAAGCACTACGATCAGGCAGCTTTCGAGATTGTTCGAACGATCGACCGCGACGTTGCCGGGGTTCACCGCAAGAATCGCTGCTGCAAGCAAGGCTGCTCGCAGTCCGAAGGTGCGCCGGATGATGAGGTAAAGCAGCAGAGCCGCCGTAAGCCCGAGCACGACTTGCGGTAGCAACGTGTTCACTGCGCTAAAGCCGAACAGCTTCGCGAACAGCGCCTGAAACCAGATTGCGACCGGCGGCTTGTCGAGCGTGACAAAGCCGCCCGGATCGAAAGAATTGAAGAACGTATTGTGCCAGCTTTGCAGCATACCGCGCACGGCTGCCGCATAATATTCGCGGCTGTATCCGTTCGCGGCGAGATTCCAGAGCCGCAACCCGGCGCCGAGCGCGAGGATCGCGGTCAAAGGGATAAAAGCGGCTACGCGCAACATCGGGTGGGATGCTGCGCGTAGCCGGGGATTTCTTCAAATGATCTTTGCGTAAGGCCTTCCGCAGCGCGAAAGACTAGTCCGGCCCGATCATTTTTTCCGGACGGACAAGGGCGTCAAAGTCTTCGTTCGAGATATAGCCGCCGCCGACGGCTTCCTCGCGCAGCGTGGTACCTTTCTTGTGCGCGGTCTTCGCGATCTTCGCTGCGTTGTCATAGCCGATCTTGGGTGCCAGCGCTGTGACGAGCATCAGCGAACGCTCGAGCAAATCCTTGATCTTGTCTTCATTGGCTTCGATGCCGACCACGCAGTTGTCGGTGAATGACACGGCAGCATCGCCGAGCAGCCGCACCGACTGCAACAGCGCGTAAGCCATCACCGGCTTGAAGACGTTGAGTTCAAAATGACCTTGCGAACCCGCGACCGTGACGGCGGTGTTGTTGCCGAACACCTGACAGCAAACCATGGTGAGCGCCTCGGCCTGCGTCGGGTTTACTTTGCCCGGCATGATCGAGGAGCCGGGTTCGTTTTCGGGCAGCGAAAGTTCGCCGAGACCCGAGCGCGGGCCCGAACCGAGAAAGCGAATATCGTTTGCGATCTTGAAGAGCGCAGTCGCACAAGCGTTGAGTGCACCGTGCGTGGCGACATAAGCGTCGTGCGCTGCCATCACTTCAAATTTGTTCGGCGCGGTCACGAAGGGGAGCTTCGTCATCTCAGCGATCTTCTGCGCGACTTTCTCCGCGAAACCTTTTTTCGCGTTCAAGCCGGTGCCGACCGCGGTGCCGCCCTGCGCGAGCAACATCAGTTCGCTTAATGACGCGCGGATGCGCGCAATCGAGGTCTGCACCTGCGCGGTATAGCCGGAAAATTCCTGGCCGAGAGTGAGCGGCGTCGCATCCTGCGTATGCGTGCGGCCGATCTTGATGATGTGGGCAAAATCTTTCGCCCTCTTGTCCAGCGCCTTGTGCAGATGCTCGAGCGCCGGGATCAGTTTGTGGGTGATCTCTTCCGCGGCCGCGACGTGCATGACGGTAGGGAAGGAGTCGTTCGACGACTGGCTCATATTGACGTGGTCGTTCGGATGCACCGGCTTCTTCGAGCCCATGACGCCGCCGAGTATTTCGATCGCACGATTTCCGATGACTTCGTTCGCATTCATGTTCGACTGCGTGCCGGAGCCGGTCTGCCAGACCACCAGCGGAAAATGATCGTCGAGTTTGCCCTCGATGACTTCGTCGGCCGCCTTGCAGATCGCGTCCGCGAGCTTCGCGTCGAGCAAGCCGAGTTCCTTGTTGGAGAGTGCCGCAGATTTTTTCAGCACACCGAAGGCGCGCACCACGGGCTTCGGCATCCGCTCGACGCCGATCTTGAAGTTCATCGTCGAGCGCTGCGTTTGCGCGCCCCAGTAACGATCGGCCAGTACTTCGATGGGCCCGAATGTGTCGGTTTCGGTGCGTGTCTTTGCCATTTTCTCTTCTCGTTTCTCAAACTTAGCGCGTAGCGTATCTCATTACCGCCCTTTGCGATGCAGCGCGCGTTTCTCGCCGCAAGTGCGAGCGCAACATCATAGTACCGCTATGCAAAATCAAACGAATTGTCACTTGCGAAGATGATTATAGTCACTAATGTTCCCGCCGTTGACGCAAACGGAACGCAAGATTCTGTTGTGTCCGGGGATGGGACAAGGAAGCGGCCAATGGCCGAGATCGTAAATTTGCGCCGCGCGCGAAATGCCAAAGCGCGCGCTGACAAAGAAGCTGTTGCCGTGCAGAACCGCGCGGCCTTCGGTCGTCCCGCACATGAGCGCAAGCTGACCGCCACGCTCGAAAACAAACGAGAGCACTCTCTCAGTCTGCATTTGCTTGCAGATAGAGAAGGTCAGAAATGAAGAGCCCAGTTGTAAAGCGGTCGATTGTCATTGCCGGCCATAAAACGAGCGTCAGTCTCGAAGATGCGTTTTGGGATGCGCTCAAGCATATCGCCGCGGAGCGGAAGCTGACGCTTTCGGACGTGGTTCAGGAGGTCGACCAGAAGCGCAAGCAGGGAAATCTCTCCTCCGCGATCCGCCTTTTTGTGCTCGACCACTATCGCTCGCATTATCAGGGCGGCCGCGCCCGCTCTTAAACGTCCAGAATGATGCAATTCGGCCAATTCAAGCGCGACAGGTGCGCGCGTTGAACCGCCACAATCGCTACCCTATAACCTTCGCGAAACCGCGAACGGGCAATCCATAAAGCTCGCGCGACCGGAGGCTTTTCAATGTCATGGAAGAATCAAGGCGGCGGACCGTGGGGCGGTGGGCCGCGCGGCCCGTGGGGTTCGGGCCCGCAGCAGCAGGGTCCGGGACGCGGCAGCGGCAATCAGCCGCCTGATCTCGAAGACCTGATTCGTCGCGGGCAGGACAAGCTCAAGAATGTGCTTCCGGGCTCCGGCAATTTCGGCACCCGCGGCGGACTTATTCTTTTCTTTGCAGTCATCGTCATTTGGCTGCTCTCCGGCTTCTACCGGGTAAATACGGATGAACAGGGCATCGTGCTGCGCTTCGGTAAATTCGTGCAGACGACCCAGCCGGGCCTCAACTATCACCTGCCGTATCCGATCGAGACGGTGCTGACGCCGCGCGTCACCTTCGAAAACAAAATCGACATCGGCTTCCGCCAGCAGGAAGACTTGCGCCGCGGCACGATCACGCGCGACGTCACCGAAGAAAGCCTGATCCTTACCGGCGACGAAAACATCGTGGACGTCGATTTCTCGGTGTTCTGGATCATCAATAATGCAAGCCGCTATCTATTTAATCTTCAGAACCCTGAAAGCACGATCAAGGCGGTTGCAGAATCCGCGATGCGCGAAGCGATCGGACGCGCGCAGATCCAGCCGATCCTGACCGGCGCGCGTGCCGCGACCGAACAGGAAGTGCTGAAGCTGATGCAGAAGGTTCTTGACGGCTATCAGGCAGGCATCACCGTCACCCGTGTGCAGATGCAGAAGGTCGATCCGCCGAGCCAGGTGATCGACGCGTTCCGCGATGTGCAGGCCGCACGCGCGGACGCCGAGCGTTTGCAGAACGAAGCCCAGACTTATGCCAACCGGGTCGTACCGGAAGCGCGAGGCGAAGCATCCCGCGTGCTGCAGGCCGCGGAAGGCTACAAGGAGCGCACGGTTGTCGAAGCGAAAGGCCAGGCCGCGCGCTTCCTCTCGATCCTCGCCGAATACAAGCTCGCGCCCGACGTCACGCGCCGCCGTATGTACTTGGAAACGATGGAACGCGTGCTAAGCGGCATCGATAAGGTCATTCTCGATCCGAGCGGCAAGGGTTCTAATGTCGTGCCCTATCTTCCGCTCGATCAGTTACTGCGACAGCAGCCGCAGGGGGGAACACGCCGATGAAAGCGATTACCGGCGTCATTGCCGTTCTGGTCGCGCTTGTCGCGATCGCAGTCTATTCGTCGATCTTCTTCGTTCACCAGACACAACAGGCGCTGATCCTTCGCTTCGGCGATCCGCAGCGCGTGATTATCGAGCCGGGGCTGCATTATAAAGCGCCGCTCATCGACACCGTGATCATGATCGACAAGCGCATTCTCGATCTAGACAACCCGCCGCAGGAAGTCATCGCTTCCGACCAGAAGCGGCTCGTGGTCGATGCCTTCGCGCGTTACAAGATCACCGATCCGCTGAAATTCTACCAGTCGGTCGGGACGATCGAAGGAGCAAACTCGCGCCTGTTGCCGGTGCTTAACTCCTCGATGCGCCGCGTGCTTGGTGAGTCCACCTTTATCGAAGTCGTCCGCGACGATCGTGCCGACCTGATGGCCAAGATCAAGGATGGCATGAACGCGGAAGCCAAGAACAACTTCGGTATCGAAGTGGTTGACGTGCGGCTGCGCCGCGCTGACCTGCCGGACGCGAACAGTCTGGCGGTCTACCAGCGGATGCAGACCGAACGTCAGCGTGAAGCAGCCGAAATCCGCGCACAAGGCAATCAGGCTTCGCAGGCCATTCGTGCGAAAGCCGACCGTGACGTGACCGTCATCATCGCGGAAGCGACTTCGAAGGGCGAGCAACTGCGCGGTGAAGGCGACGGATTACGAAACAGAATCTTCGCCGACTCATACGGCAAGGACCCGGACTTCTTCGCGTTCTACCGTTCGATGCAGGCCTACGAACTCGGCCTGCAAAAGGACGGCACGAAGATGCTACTCTCGCCGGACTCTGATTTCTTCCGTTACTTCCAGAATCCGAGCGGCATCGCGCCGGCACCGGCGCCGGCACGCTGATCGCGCTTCATGGCGTTTCTCGTCGCAGCGCTAGGGTTACTGCTCGCGATCGAGGGGTTGACGCTTGCGGCCTTTCCGGGGGCCGCAAAGCGGGCCGCGGCTGCGATCATTGACGCGCCCGAAGGCACCTTGCGCACGATGGGCCTGATTGCGGCAATCGTGGGCGTACTCCTCGTGTGGTTCGCGCGGCGATAAGCTCACGCGAATTTGCGGTTGCGCCGGAACCAACCGGCGCTCCACTGCTTGCCTCACAGGCCGTTCAGGCGCAGTTTTGCGCTTCACGGTCCAAGCCCGCCGATTTGCCACAGGAACAGGCGCTCCATGCCCGCTTCGCGCGACACCGGATTTCCGCTTCTTATTAGACTGGGTGCCGGCGCAATTGCCGCCGCGCTCATTTTCGTAACACCCCACGTCACGCGCGCGCAGACGCGCGGTCCCGACAACGTCGCGGATGTCGCAGAGCGCGTGCAGGGCGCGGTGGTGAACATCTCTACCTCGCAAAATGTGAGCCCGTCGCAGAGCGTGCCGATGCCGCAACTGCCGCCGGGCTCGCCGTTCGAGGATTTCTTCGAGGAGTTCTTCAAGAACAAGAATGACGGCGATCCCAAGCGCTCGCGAAAAGTTTCCTCGCTCGGCTCCGGCTTCGTGATCGATCCTTCCGGCATCGTGGTCACCAACAATCACGTGATTGCCGAGGCCGATGAAATCATCGTCAACTTCGCCGACGGCTCGAAGCTGAAGGCCGAACTGATCGGCCGCGACGAGAAGGTCGATCTCGCCGTGC
Source organism: Rhizobiales bacterium Ga0077548 (assembly GCA_001464215.1). GTDB lineage: Bacteria > Pseudomonadota > Alphaproteobacteria > Rhizobiales > Xanthobacteraceae. Next base: position 11,924 of record LNEZ01000048.1, read on the forward strand.
TACGCGTGAAGCCGAAGGCGCCGCTGAAGGCGGTGAACTTCGGCGATTCCGACAAGACGCGTGTCGGCGAATGGGTGATTGCGATCGGTAACCCGTTCGGTCTCGGCGGTTCGGTGACGGTGGGCGTCGTTTCCGCGCGCAACCGCAACATCGAATCGAGCCTTTACGACGACTTCATCCAGACCGATGCCGCGATCAACCGCGGCAATTCTGGCGGGCCGCTTTTCAATCTTAATGGCGAGGTGATCGGCATCAACACCGCGATCTTCTCGCAGACCGGCGGCTCCATCGGCATCGGCTTTGCCATTCCCGCGAATACGGTGTCACCGCTGATCAAGCAGCTTCGCGACAGCGGTGAAATCCAGCGCGGCTGGATCGGCGTTTCGATTCAGCCGGTGGATGAACAGATCGCGGAAAGTCTTGGACTTCCCACCGCACGCGGCGCACTGATCGCGGCGGTCGGTGATAACGGGCCCGCGATGAAGGGCGGGATGTTGGCCGGCGACGTCGTGATCCGTTTCAACGGTCAGGAAGTGCGCGAAATGCGGAACCTGCCGCGCATCGTGGCCGGTTCCGAGATCGGCAAGTCCGTCGATGTCGTCGTGATCCGAAAGGGCAAAGAGCAGACGCTCAAGATTCAGGTCGAGAAACTCGCCGATACCGAAAAGAAACCCAACCGCCAGACCAGGGTCGAGCCCGAGCCGCAGCCGAAGCAGCGCGCAACGCAGAACCGGCCGCTCGGACTGGATCTCGCGGTGGTGAGCGAAGAGCTGCGCCGCCGCTACAAGCTTAAAGAGAGCGTAAAGGGTCTCGTTGTCACCGCCGTCGATCCGGAGTCCAATGCCGCCGAGCAGAATGTGCAGGCTGGCGTTGTGCTTCTGGAAGTCTCGGGAGAGCCAGTCACAACTGCCGCCGAATTACGCACGCGGGTCGATGTTCTGAAGAAGGCGGGCAGGAAGTCGGCATTGTTGCTTCTTGTCACGCCGGGTGGCGAACAGCGCTTTGTCGCGGTCAGTATCCCCTAAGCGTCTCAACCTCACGGCTTATTGTCTGGCGGCCCGCGCAAACGTGTTTGCGCGTGAAATGCCAAGCCGTTAGCATCCGTGGCAATAGCTTTTTTGTTTTGAGCATGATCTTTTCCGAAAACCGGAATGCACTTTCGGGATCATGATCTAAGGGGGCGGCCCTTTGCCTACGAACGAGATGCCATTTGCGCTTCGGCCCGGAACCATGATCACGGGCTACGAGGTTGTGCGCGCGATCGGCGCGGGCGGTTTCGGAATCACCTATGAAGGCTTCAACCCGATCACCGAGCGCCGCGTTGCGATCAAGGAATTCTTTCCGCGCGGAATAGCGTCGCGCGACGACGCGACCCGCATCGCTTACTCGAAGCAGGACGGTGAAGTCGTTTCCTGGGCGTTGAAGCGCTTCGCGGATTCCACCAATCGTCTCGCCAAGCTGAAGCACCCGAACATCATCGAAGTGCTTAACTACGTTGCCGATAACGGCACCGGCTACATGGTGATGGAGCACGTCGAAGGGCAGACGCTCGAGGAATGGTTGAAAGCGCGGACATCGCCGCCGCAACTCGCCGAACTGGGACCTATCTTCGATCCTATCTTCGATGCGCTGGAATATGTCCACGCCAACAAGCTGATCCATCGCGATATTGCGCCGGACAACATCATGATCCGGGCGGACGGCCGTCCGGTGCTGATCGACTTCGGTGCTCTGAAGCTGATCGCCGACGAGGCGATTGCCGCCGGACCGTCGCCGAAAAGTTTCGGTGTCCTCAAAGCAAATTACTCTCCGCCCGAGCAGAGCGACGACAGCGGCAGCGTCGATCCGCGCATGGACATCTATTCGCTGGCGGCCACGATCTATCGGGCGATTACAGGCAAGCCGCCGGTCGATGCCGACAAGCGCAAGACCGATACCGCGCTTAAAGGGGAAGACTCTTATATTCCGCTTGCGAAGGCAGCGCTGATTACCGTGCCGGCAGAATTTTCGAACACGATCGATGCCGCGATGTCATTGCGGCCGCGCGAACGCCCGGCGACAATATCGGAATTCCGCGCACGGCTTGCCGCGCGCACAAGCGAGCAGGCGGGCGAGCCCGCGACGCGTGTGATTGAGCCGCAGACCGCCATCGATGCGATGGCGCCGATGTCGCAACCGGGGACCATGCCGGCTTATTCCGCGCCAGCCGCACCGCCGCCGTATCAGCCGCAATCTTCTTCTTCGATGGATTCCGGTCAGCCCTACACGCCGGCCGGAAATGCATCGCCCGTGACCAAGCGCTCGGGAGTTTCGATCGCGAATATCGCGGCCGTCGTTCTTATTCTTGTCGGTTCGGCTGCCGTTCTGCTACACCGGCCGATCGTCAACTTCTTCGAAGGCATGACCGGAATGCGGATCATGAGCCGCGAAGAGCCGCGTCAACCGCAGCAGCCGCAGCAGCCACAGAAGCAGACGCCGCCGCAGCAGAAGCAGACCACGCAACCGCCTTCGCGGGATGCGAACGAGATCTACCGGCGCGCGAACGAATTGCGCGAGCGTGGTAACTATCGCGGCGCTATCGAGGAATACAGCGACGCGATCCGCCTCGATCCGAAATTCGTGAATGCCTATACCAATCGCGGGCTTTCCTATCATCGTCTCGGCCAGGGCGACCGCGCATTCGACGACTATTCGGCCGCGATCAGGCTAGACCCGAATTCCAAGGGCGCCTCCGTGCCTTATCTCAATCGCGCGATCATCTGGCGCGAGCGCTTGAATACGGAGCGCGCAATTGAGGATATCGAGAATTCGCTCCGGCTCGATCCGCAATTTGCGCTCGCGCACAATACCAGAGGCAATCTCTTCCTCGACCGCCGCGAATACGACCGCGCGATTGCGAGCTACAGCGAGGCGATTTCGCTCGATCCGAAATACGCGGTTGCCTATGCCAATCGCGGCACGGCGCACGTCTCGAACCGCAACCCGCAACGCGGGATTGAGGATTTTTCCTCCGCGCTGCGGTTGGACCCGAGAAACATCAATTCCCTTGTGGGCCGGGGCGGCGCTTACGAGACGACCAATGAGCCGGAACGGGCGTTCAGCGATTTCAACGAAGCGCTTCGCCACGATCGGGCGAACGTAAATGCCTATCTTGGCCGCGGACGGGTCAATCTCACGCGGCGTGATTTTGTTTCCGCCTATTCGGACTTTTCCGACGCGGTCCGGCTCGATCCGCGCCGCGCGGCGGCACGTGAGGGCCGCGGGCTTGCGAACGAGGGGCTAGGCCGGCGTCAGGAAGCGATCCGGGAATTCCGCGAAGCGCTGCAACTGGACTCCAGCCTTACCCGCAGCCGCGAGGCACTCCAGCGGCTCGGCGCGCAACCTTGAGCGAGCAGCAGTATCCCTTCGCATTGCCGCTCGGGACCCAGATCTCCGGGTATGAAATTGTGCGCGTGCTTGGGGTCGGCGGTTTCGGCATCACCTACGAAGGCTTCAATCCGGTCACGCGAAGGCGGGCTGCGATCAAGGAGTTTTTTCCGCGCGGGATCGCATCGCGGGAGAACGCAACGCAGGTTGTGTTCGCGCGCGAGGATACGGATGTCGTCGCCTGGGCGCTGGAGCGGTTTCGGCGCTCGACTACCGAGCTTTGCGATTTCTCTCATCCGAACATCGTGACGGTGCTGAACTACGTTCCTGCGAACGAGACCGGCTATATGTTCATGGAGCAGGTGGAAGGCGAAACGCTGGAGCAATGGCTCCGCAAGAAAGACAAACCGGTTTCGCTCGACGAATTGCGGGTCGTACTCGAGCCTATCTGCGATGCGCTCGAATATGTGCATTCCAGAAAATTCATTCACCGCGATATTGCGCCCGACAACATCATGATCCGCAAGGACGGCCGTCCGATGCTGATCGACTTCGGTGCGATCAAGATCATCGCGCAGACGGCGCAGACGCGCGCCGCCTCCGGCCGCAGCTATGGCGTCGCGAAGCAACATTATTCGCCGCCCGAGCAGATGGACGAAGACGCCGACCTCGATCCGCGCGCGGATGTGTATGCGCTGGGCGCGGTGTTGTACCGGGCGGTGACCGGCAGTCCGCCCGTCGATGCCGACAAGCGAAAGAACGACCTCGTGCTGAAAGGCGCGGACCCTTATGTGTCGGTCGCGAAGACTGCGCGCATTCCTCTGCCGCAGGCCGTAGTCGATATCATCGACCGCTCGCTTTCGCTGAAGCCCGCAACACGGCCTTCTAGCATCGCCGAATTTTGCACCGGATTGAAAGACGACGGTGTAAAGACCGCCGTTGTAAAGCCTGCGCCGGCCGCGAAAAAAGTAGAGCCAATGCCGACGCCCGGTTTCTCCGGCCCCGGCGCGAAGGTGGCTGCTCCGCTGCCGCCGGCGCAGCCGCAGCCGTTGACCTCCGATATGGGGCCGCCGGTTGCCTCGCGTTCCTGGATCGGGCTTGCGGCCATCGGAGCCGTCGCTCTGATTATTGTTGGTGTTGTGGTTGCTTCGCTCACTTCGACGACGACAACCACGACCACCACTACGACAACGACCCAGAAGCAGCTACCGGCGGGCACTGCGCGCGCGGCGATCGAACGCGCGGAAAAGCTTGCGAGCGACGGCAATCACAGAGCTGCCGTTACGTCTTACGCGGAAGCGCTTCGCCTCGCCGGGAACGACAACGCATTGCGCGTGTCCGCATTAAAGGGCCGTGCCGCGAGCTACGGCGAACTCAATCAATATGCCGAGCAGATCGCAGATCTGACCGAGGTCATCCGCCTTGAGCCGAACGATCCTGATAATTACGCGCATCGCAGCCACGGCTATTATTTTTTGAAGGAGTACGATCGGGCAATCTCCGATCAGACTCGCGCTATCCAGATGAATACGCGCAGCGGCTATTATTATTCGCTTCGCGGCCGCTCAAATCTGGCGAAGAAGGATTATATCGCGGCGGTCGCCGATTATTCGGATGCGATCAGGCTGTCGCCGCAGACCGCGCTCTATTACGCGCGCCGGGGCGCCGCGCATGGCTACCGGAGCGATTTCGGCCGTGCGCTCAACGATTATGCCGAAGCCATCAAGCTCGCGCCGAGCGAGGCGAATTATTACCGCGAGCGTTCTGATATATATGCTGGCCGCGCCGACACAACGCCGGCTTCGCGAAGCGCCGATCTCAATCTTGCCAAAGCCGATCTCGATCTCGTCATTCGCGGTAAGGATGCAATGGCCGTGGACTACGAGAAGCGCGGCCTGATTTTTGAAAAGCTCGGCAATCGGAGCGATGCACTTGCCGATTTTCGCGCAGCGCTCGCGCGTGACAGTAACCGTTCGATCAGCCGCCAGGCGATCCAGCGGCTCGGCGGTTAACGCGCGTAGCCGCCGCAATAAATAATCGCACTCAGGTCGGAATGATCGATGCGTGCCTGCGCGGCCGCAGCGACCGCGGGCTTGGCGTGGATCGCGATACCAAGGCCGGCGGTGGTAATCATGTCGAGGTCGTTTGCGCCGTCACCGATCGCGATGGTTTCTTCCGCGCGGATGCCGAGCTTCTTCGTGAGTTCTTGCAGCGTTGTGAGTTTTGCAACGCGGCCAAGGATGGGCTCTTTGACTTTTCCCGAAAGCTTTTCGTTTTCCACGATGAGTTCGTTCGCGCGGTTTTCGTCGAAGCCTAGCTTAGAGGCGATCACATTCGTGAACAGCGTGAAGCCGCCGGAGACGAGGCAAGTGTAAACACCGTTTGCCTTCAGCGTTGCAATCAGCTCTTTGCCGCCCGCGGCGAGCGTGATTTTCCTCTCGATCGTCTCGCCGATGACGGAAAGTGGAAGGTCCTTGAGCAGCGCAACGCGCTCGCGCAGCGCGGGCTCGAACGGAAGCTCGCCACGCATTGCGCGTTCGGTGATTGCGGCGACGTGCGCCTTCAGGCCGGCGTAATCGGCGAGTTCGTCGATGCATTCCTGATCGATCATGGTGGAGTCCATGTCGGCCACGAAGAGCTTCTTCCGGCGATACGCTGTTTCCTGCACGACGACATCGATCGGTGCGGGCGCGAGTGCGGCGCGTACCAGATCGCTCAGTTCTCTTTCTTGCGCATCCGGTCCTGGCGCGAAGAGAATATCGGCGGCAATGCCCGGCTTCAGCACGCTTTCCGAAATAGCGTTGGGAAGAAGCGCGCGCGCTTTTGCAATTGCCGCGGCATCGACCGCAGGCCGCTTCGGGTTGCTAACGAGGGTCGCGACGTGAGACATGGGCACTATCATGATGAAAAGCGCGGTGCTTATTGCAGGGCCTACGGCGAGCGGCAAGTCCGCTTTGGCGCTGGAGATCGCTTCGCGCAGGAATGGCATCGTTATCAACGCGGATTCCATGCAGGTTTACCGCGATCTGCGGATCATCACCGCACGGCCGACGGACGACGAGATGAGCTTTGCTCCGCACCGGCTCTACGGTCATATCGGTGTCGAGGAAATCTATTCGGCGGGCCGGTGGCTACGTGAGGCAGAGCAGGAAATTACCTCAGCGCGGGCAGCCGGCAAGACAGCCATCGTGATCGGCGGCACCGGGCTTTATTTCAGCGCGCTGTTGAAAGGCCTGTCTGCGGTGCCGGAAGTGTCGGCCGAAATACGGAGCCAGGTGCGAGATCTCGGCGATATAAAGGACAGCGAAGCACTGCATTCGATGCTGGCTGCTCGTGACCCGCGCACGGCTTCCGAAATCCGCGTCCCCGACCGGCAAAGAATTCTCCGCGCGCTTGAAGTCATCGAGGCGACGGGCAGGGGGCTTGCCGAATGGCGCGAGGAGCCCGGCGTGCCGGTGCTGAACAGCGGCGATTATCGCGCGATCTTTCTCGAAACGGACCGCGAAGCGCTCGGCAAACGCATCGACACCCGCTTCGACAAGATGCTCGCCGAAGGTGCGATTGAAGAAGTGAAGGCGCTCAATACACGCAATCTCGATCCGAAGATGCCCGCACTGAAAGCGCACGGTGTGCCGTGGCTTATCAAATACCTGAACAATGAGATGACGCTCGAAGAAGCAGCCGCACAGGGTAAACGCGACACGCGGCAATATTCCAAGCGGCAGGAAACGTGGTTTCGCAATCAGCTTCCGGAATTTACGTGGGTTAAGCCGGATGCCGCCGCCGAGAGTTTACTCGGCGGCGCGTAACTTTTCGCGCGCGCTTTGCTTCGGCCAAAGCCAGAGCGCGATCAGCGATGCAACGGTTAGCCCGCTAGTTGTGAAGAACACAATCCACGCCGGGCGTACTGCGTCGGGAAACATCAGGTTGGCTTGCAACACACGCTGCCAGTTCACGCCTGTTAGCAGCCCGTACCAAAGCGCTTCGGCCGCAACCGTGAACAGCGTGGCCGCGATCACAAGAGCAATCAGGTGCGGAATGCGTACGTCATGCACGCGCTTCTGCACGAAGCGATAGAGCAAGAGCCACGCGAGCAGACCGGCCATCCAGGTCGGCTCATAGATATTGAGTTTCTTCTGCAACATGAAGTGGATCACCGCGAGGATCGCGATGATGTAGGAAAGCCGGTGCAGCTTTGCCCAGCGTGCGCCGCCGATGCGGCGGACCATGCCATCGGTGGAAGTCACCCCAAGTGCCGTCATGATGACGAGCGCGACAAAGCCTATGGTCAGATAGAGTCTCAGCACGATCTCGCGCACGACCGTGCCGAGAGCGAAGTTCTGATCGATCACATAGAGCAAGAAGTGCGCGAGCGCGTAGAAGAATGCGGCGACGCCCAAGGTGCGGCGCATGAAGATCAGTTTCGGCGCGTTGAAAAGCCGCCGCGCCGGCGTGACGCAGAGCGACAAAAACAGAAGCCGTACCGACCACTCGCCGGTCTGGTGCGTAAGCTCCACCAAAGGCTGCGCGCCGAGATCGCGGTTGATCGCGAGCCCTAGCAAATAGAGCGCGGGCAGGCAGGAGCCCACGAATGCGATCAGCTTGTGCGGGGAAAGGGTCCCGTTTTTCTCGCGCAGAAAAGGCAAATCGCTTGCTCCGGTATTGGCCCAAGCTAGGCCGGGCGAGTGCTGCCCGAAACCGCTCCCGAGCCACAATCCCGTGAGAACTGCTGGCGCAAATCCCGGCTTGCAGGGCCGAAAAGGCAGGCGCATAAAGGCTTGACGCTACTCGCGGGTGCCATTAGGGTCCGCGCAACTTTTGAACGATATAGTAGATCCATGAGCAAGATTATTCTCGTAGTAGGAGGGCGCACCCCCCGCACGGCTTGAACAAGCCGGGCAAGGTTAGGTGGTGCGCAAAGGGGTCTTTCGGGGCCCCTTTTCGATTCTGGGACAAAAGAAACCAAACAGGCAAAGACGAACGAGTGGAGCGGACGATGAGCACAGAGATGACCGGCGCGGAAATGGTGGTGAAGGCGCTTGCAGAGCAGGGCGTGAAGCACCTCTTTGGCTATCCGGGTGGCGCAGTACTGCCGATTTACGACGCGCTGTTTCAGCAGGAAGACGTGCAGCACATTCTCGTCCGCCATGAGCAGGGCGCGGTTCATGCCGCTGAAGGCTATGCCCGCTCGTCCGGCAAGGTTGGCGCGGTGCTCGTGACCTCGGGTCCGGGTGCCACGAACGCGGTAACGGGTCTCACCGACGCGCTGATGGATTCGATCCCGGTTGTTGTCATCACCGGTCAGGTGCCGACGCATCTGATCGGCAATGACGCGTTTCAGGAATGCGACACCGTCGGCATCACGCGCCCCTGCACCAAGCACAATTATCTCGTGAAAGACGTGAACGATCTTTCGCGCATTCTGCACGAAGCGTTTTACATCGCGGGCTCCGGCCGCCCGGGCCCGGTCGTGGTCGATATCCCGAAAGACATCCAGTTCGCTAAGGGAAAGTACACCAGCGCGAAGAACGTCGAGCACAAGTCTTACAAGCCGAAGTTGAAAGGCGATATCGCGAAGATTCAGGCCGCGGTCGAGCTAATGAAGAATGCCAAGCGGCCGTTGTTTTACACCGGCGGCGGCATCATCAATTCCGGTAACGAAGCCTCGGTGCTGTTGCGCGAACTCGTGAAGATCACCGGCTACCCGATCACCTCCACGCTGATGGGTCTCGGTGCTTATCCGGCGGCCGATCCGCAATGGCTCGAAGCGAACTGGGCGATGCACGATTGCGATGTGATGATCTGTATCGGTGCGCGCTTCGACGACCGCATCACGGGGCGTCTGGACGCTTTCGCGCCGCATTCGAAGAAGATCCACGTCGATATCGATCCGTCCTCGATCAACAAGAACGTCAAGGTTGATATCGGACTCATCGGCGACTGCGCGCACGTCCTCGAAGACATGGTTCGCCTGTGGCGCTCCACTTCGGCGCAGCCGGACAAGAAGGCGCTTGCAGAATGGTGGTCGCAGATCAACAAATGGCGCGCGCGAAAATCGCTCGCCTATAAAAAGTCGAGCGACGTGATCAAGCCGCAATACGCGGTCGAGCGTCTCTACGAGCTTACGAAGGATCGCGACACTTACATCACGACCGAAGTCGGTCAGCATCAGATGTGGGCAGCACAACTCTATCATTTCCAGGAGCCGCGCCGCTGGATGACGTCGGGCGGTTTGGGAACGATGGGTTACGGTTTGCCGGCGGCGATCGGCGTGCAGCTCGCGCATCCGAAGTCGCTCGTCATCGATATTGCCGGCGAAGCGTCGATCCAGATGATGATGCAGGAGATGTCGACGGCGGCGCAGTATCGCCTGCCGGTCAAGATCTTCATTCTGAACAACGAATACATGGGCATGGTGCGGCAGTGGCAGGAGCTGCTGCACGGCGGCCGCTATTCGGCTAGCTATTCCGAAGCGCTGCCGGATTTCGTGAAGCTGGCGGAAGCCTATCATGGCGTCGGAATTCGCTGCTCGAAGCCCGGCGATCTCGACGCCGCGATCAAGGAAATGATCAACGTCGACAAGCCGGTGATCTTCGATTGTCTGGTCGACAAGGCCGAGAACTGCTTCCCGATGATCCCGTCGGGACGCGCGCATAACGAAATGATCCTTGGTGACGCTTCTGAGGCCATCGGCGATGCCGTCACCGAAGAAGGAAAGATGTTGGTGTAATGAATATGACCGTGAACCCAACCACTTCGCATTACCCCGCGGCGCCAGCCGACGAGAAAGAACAGCGCCGTACATTGTCCGTGCTTGTCGATAACGAGCCGGGCGTGCTTGCGCGCGTAATCGGCCTGTTCTCGGGCCGCGGCTATAACATCGACAGTCTTACGGTGTCGGAGACCGAGCACGAGAAGCATCTTTCGCGCATCACCATCGCCACCACCGGCAAGCCGATGGTGATCGAGCAGATCAAGCATCAGCTCGAGCGCCTCGTGCCGGTGCATCGCGTGGTCGATCTCACCGAGACCGGCCGTGCGCTGGAGCGCGAGCTTGCGCTGATAAAGGTGAAGGGCAAAGGCGAAAATCGTGTTGAGGCGCTGCGTCTTGCGGATGCGTTTCGCGCGCGCGTGATCGACGCTTCGACCGAGAGCTTCATCTTCGAGCTGACCGGCAAGACCGACAAGATCGATCAGTTCCTGATCCTGATGGCGCCGCTCGGTCTCATCGAGTGTTCGCGCACCGGTGTCGCCGCGATCGCGCGGGGTCCGGAGGGTATGTGACCGCGCCAGCGCTCCGTGCGTTGGCTTTCTTGGCGGTACTCGCCGGGGCGATCTCTTTCTTTCCGGTCACCGCACAGGAAGCGAAACCTTGCGGTGAACTGATTGAGCTTACGGGTCACAACAGTACGAAGCTGCTTTACAGCCTGAATGTTCCGGAGAAGGCGACGGCCGTGCTTGTTCTGCTTCCCGGCGGTTCAGGTTTTGCCGATCTCGACAAATCAGGCTGCGCGCGAAAGCTCGCCGGCAATTCGCTCATCCGCACACGCGACCTTTTTCATCAGCAAGGCTTTGCAACCGCGCTCGTGGACGCGCCTTCCGATCATCGCGGCGCGGACGGACTAGGCGGGTTCCGTATTTCGCCGCTGCACGCGGACGATCTCGGCAAGATCATCGCCGAAATCAGGCAGCGGACGAAGTTGCCGGTCTGGGTCATCGGCACGAGCCGCGGCTCGATTTCCGCTGTGAACGCCGCATCGCGGCTCACCGGCGAACAGGCGCCGGACGGTCTCGTGCTCACTTCGCCGGTTACTTTCGGGCGCGTCGGCGGTCAGAAAGCCTGGGTCGCGCAAACGGTTTTTTCGGTGAACCTTGCGGCAATAAAAATTCCCGTGCTCGTTGTCGCTCATGCGAACGACACGTGCATCCGCACGCCGCCCACGCTCGCAGCGTCAATCCTCGACCGCACAAGCGGCGTGCGCGAACAGGCGGTAACGGTAAAAGGTTTAACCCAACGCGGAGCGGTGAACGTCGAAGCCTGCGAAGGAAGGAGTCCGCACGGCTTCATCGCGCAAGAGCAAGAAGTCACCGACGGGATCGTTCGCTTCATCCGCGGCAGCAATTACTAGCCGCGCACTACAGGCGAGCTTGGGAACTTTCGTATGACGGCAAGAGTTGAACAGGTCGCCATTCGTCTGTTCATTTGCTGGGGCGTGAACCATGGAATTCGGTGCGGACTTCTGGACATTTGTCGCAATCGGGATCTTTGCGCAGTTAGTCGATGGCGCATTGGGAATGGCGTTCGGCGTGATCGGATCTTCGGTATTGATGGCAACTGGTGTTGCGCCCGCACAGGCGAGCGCCATGATTCACATCGCGGAAATCTTCACGACCGCCGCGTCCGGCATTTCCCATTACGTGAACAAGAATGTCTCGTGGACCATCGTAAAGCGCATCGCGCTTCCGGGTGTGATCGGCGGCATTATCGGCGCGACCGTGCTCGCGAATATCGACGGCAAGAAGATCGCGCCGTTCGTGAACGCGTATCTCCTGATCGTTGGCATCATCATCATCGTTCGCGCAATGCGCGCATTCGCGGTGGTAGATCCCAGCCGTAAGGGTATGCCGGTAATTGGCTTCGCTGGCGGCACACTGGATGCAATGGGCGGCGGCGGCTGGGGCCCGCTTGTCACTTCGACCCTGATCGGTACGGGTCATGCGCCGCGCTTTGTTATCGGCTCCGTCAGCCTCACCGAATTCTTTGTGACGGTTGCGACCTCCGCCACATTTATTCTCCACCTCGGCTGGGCGGATCTGACGCCGGTCATTCCGCTCATTCTCGGCGGCTTGATCGCAGCGCCGTTTGCAGGCCTCGCCGCGCGTTTTGCTCCGACGCGCATACTGATGTTCGTCGTGGGTCTTCTGGTTATCGGCCTCGCGATGCGCTCCTTGCTGCGCTATTTCGGTATGCTTTAACGGGGGTTGCGGGGCATCGCCGGCCCATCTAGTTGGAGCATGGCCTGGTCCGAAAACCGGGTTCCACTTTTCGGGGCCATGCTCTAGAAGCATCGCCGGAAATCATCAGCTTGCGGAAAACCGCGCGCCTTACGGGGGTTACGACCATGCGTGTTTATTACGATCGCGACGCCGACCTGAACCTGATCAAGGGCAAGAAGGTCGCCGTCATCGGCTATGGCAGCCAGGGGCACGCCCACGTGCTGAACCTGCGCGATAGCGGTGTGAAGGATGTCGCGGTCGCGCTGCGCAAGGGCTCGCAGGGCGTCAAGAAAGCCGAGGGGGAGAAGCTGAAGGTCATGGAAGTTGCGGAAGCCGCCAAGTGGGCCGACGTGATGATGATGCTGACGCCCGACGAATTGCAGGGCGACATCTATCGCGACCATTTGCACGCGAACATGAAGGAAGGCTCAGCACTTCTTTTTGCGCATGGTCTCAACGTTCACTTCAACCTGATCGAGCCGCGCTCCGACATCGACGTGCTGATGATCGCGCCGAAAGGTCCGGGCCACACTGTCCGCTCCGAATATCTGCGCGGCGGCGGCGTGCCGTGCCTGATTGCGATCCATAAAGACTCGTCCGGCAATGCGCACGATCTCGGTCTTTCTTATGCGTCGGCGATCGGCGGCGGCCGCGCCGGCATCATC